>JAGMBH010000118.1 GCA_023129815.1 Dehalococcoidia bacterium | reverse complement strand
ATGCTGTATGGCAGAGAGAGGGACAAGATAGAAGATCCTGAGGGTTACCGGTTTGTAGCATACAATGCCTGCAATAAGGTTCTGGAAAAATATCTGCAAGAATGGGGCACTGCTGAGTGCCGGGAAATTCAAAAGATTAAGTTTGGGGGCAAATGGTTTAAGATTAATGACCCTGAGCAGTTTAAGGAATTCGTCTCGCTCGGAGGCAATACCATTTTCGGTCCCGACGTAGTGGGCAAAGCAGTTAGGTGGTGCGTTGAGGTGATTCTGGAGAGGGAAAGCAAAAACTAGGCAGGTGCAAAATCAGCTCCGCTCGGTCGGAGGACTGTAACACAAAGGTGAGGAAAACGATTTTGAGTTTGCTACCAGTTCGGAGTTCGGGAACAGAAGGGTTAGACCAATCTTTTAACTTCGACTAAAACTGACTACTCCAAGGAAGCATCATTGGAATTACAATATAAGATCACAGACTTACTTAAGCCCGAGGCTTATCTTCATAAGCCGCAAAAGATAGAACTAATACAAACACAGATGTCCTTTATTTTTCTCACTGGCGACTATGTATATAAAGTGAAGAAGCCCGTGAATCTAGGATATCTGGATTACACCACTCTGGAGAAACGCCGCTTCTTCTGTCACCAGGAGCTAGAGCTAAATAGGCGCCTCTGCCCCGAAGTTTATCTAGCGGTAGTGCCAATAACTGAGATCTGTCAGCTGTCAGCTGTTAGCTATCATTTTGAGGGAGAAGGCAAGGCAATAGAGTACGCCGTCAAAATGAGGCAATTGCCTCAAGAGCGTATGATGGATGTGCTCTTGCTCAAGGGTCAAGTAACTAAGGAGATGATAGCCAAGGTAGCGGAAAAACTAGCCGGCTTTCACCAGAAGGCCAAAACAAGCCCAGAAATTGCTGCTTTTGGCAAATTAGATACTATCCGCCGAAACTGTGATGAGAACTTCGCTCAAACCGAGAAATATATCGGTGTTTCCATTCCAGCGACAAGATATGCGCAGATCAAAAGTTACACCACCGATTTTATTAATAGCAATGGCAGCCTTTGCGATAAACGAATAAAGGAAGCCAGAATAAGAGATTGCCATGGTGACCTTCATGCCGCTCACGTCTGCTTCACCGACGATATTTGCATTTACGATTGCATTGAATTCAACGATAGATTCAGATATTCGGATGTAGCTTCCGAGGTTGCCTTTTTGGCTATGGATTTAGACCGCTACCAGCGGGCTAACCTTTCAAAGCATTTGGTGAATACTTATGTGGAGCTAAGTCAGGATGAGGAGCTATTGAAATTGCTCAACTTCTACAAATGTTACCGCGCTTATGTCAGGGGCAAAGTAGAAAGCTTTAAGCTAGATGACCCTTATATACCCGAAGAGGAGAAAGCGAAGGTTTTAGCTATTGCCCAAAGGTATTTCGAGCTTGCCGAATCGTATATGCAGTGATATATACAGAATAAGTTAAAATAAATTAGATTAGGCGTAATCACCACATAAAAATGTGATAGGATAAATATTATGAACGTTGAGCAGTGGATTTCATGTATTTCAGAAGCCTATAAAGAAGCAGGTGAGACATTTTCACCCCGTAAAAAGAAAATGCTTTCGGAGGAATTGCCTGAAGATAGTTCCAGCATAGACCAGGTTACAAGAATGAGCATAGAAGCCGGCGTTATTGCAAAACCCATTGGGATACAAGACGAATCCTTAAAGGATGTTACTGATGAGGTTAAGGAATTAGTTATTCGCTACTTTTTCAAAAAGGTTACCCTTGGGGAAACATTTGGTTCTATTACAAAGGTTGAGCAAAAATTTGGGTATTCTGTTGAGAGCAATTATGATTTATCAAGTGGCCCATTCATAGACATGGCCAAGACCTACTGGACCTACCAGCTAGAAGCAAGAGACCTCTTCCCAAAGTACCATAACCTTGTTTTAGCCCAGGTCTTGGCAGAGGTCGAAGGCAGGATAGGGAGCGTGTTTTTCCCCTTCCCAGGCCCCATAATACTTTGGGTAAGAGGACGGAGAGAAACACAGCGGGAGTTGCTAGAGGAACTTGCTCCAGAGATCGATATTGATGCTTTTCTGGACAATAATCCTCTTTTGGGCACTTCAAAAGGGCGCGTTGCTAAAGCAGTATTCAATGAGAGGGTCTGGGTAAGATGCCCAAATCCTAATTGTTTGAGATTCCTAAAAATACCTAATACTGTCAAACGGCTAGAAATCAAGTGTCCCAAGTGTAAGAAGTCGTTCCTATTCCCGGCAGAAGAACTTAAATGGTTGAATCATTTGGAACCTCACTTTCATCCCGCACCAGACAAAATCAAGGAATTAGAAAACCTGCGTCAGCTATGGACTATCCCTGGTGAAGTATTTTGGGAGGGAATTATAGGCACATACTGGGCAACTGAGCAGCTTCAAAGGAAGCTTTATGCGGAAGGGAAACAAATGAATCCTAGAGCTTCTGATAAAGAGATATTTAGAGAAATAATTACCTCGCGCACTGAAAATCGAATACCGCTCGGTTTAGATATGAATGAAGAAGAGGTAGACAAGGCCTTGGAATCAATAAACTCAATAGATGATTTGGTTGACTTTGTTTTATCAAAAGAAAGAAAGCAAGTAAGCGAGGAGCCACCTGGGCTAGACCTATTTGGGGTTGGGAGTAAGATTGAAGAGATATTAACGAGCTAGGCTGCATAGTAAATAGGAGTCAATAAATTGAAGGAGCCGTTTGCGAAATTCATAGAAAGCGAGCTGGGGGCTGATATTTTGCTTATCACCTGTGGACTTCCCGGTACCTGGAAGACTGAGACCAGTGAGGAGATTTCCAAGATTAAAGGTTACCCCATCCTTCGTAGCGACCTGATTAGACTGGAGGTGCTGAAGGGTGAGGACATATTCGATGAGAAGGTAGCCTCGAATATGGATAAACGAATGATGGTCTACGATGAAACATTCCGGCGGGCAGATGAGACTCTCAGGAAGGATGATAGCGTGATACTCGATGCTACCTTCATTACCCAATCACTAAGAAGGCGTGCGGCTGCAATAGCAGCCAAACACAATAAGACGTTCGTCATTCTTCAAACCTACTGCCCTCAAGAGGTTGCCATCGCACGGATACTAAGACGAACTAAAGGGGATTATGAATCAAACGCTCTTACCGAACAGGCCTACCTTAACAATAAAAAGAAGTTCGAAGAGGTGGATCTGGATGACTTGAAGCGGTTGAACACTGAGCTTAATATCATCCACTTGACCGTTGATACCCAGTATAACCCACCTGAAGATTGGTACATCATCGGTATGGAAAAGGTCTGAAGGGCACTGTCATTCTGAATGGAACAAAGTGGAATGAAGAATCTCAAGATTCTTCGCTACGCTCAGAATGACACCCCTTTCTTTCGTCATTGCGAAGGGCTTAGAATAACAATGAGTAAGAAGTGAAGTGTTGAAGAGATAGGAATGAAAATAGACTTACACATCCATACCAAGACCGGCTCGGATGGCAATCTTTCTATTGAAGAGGTCTTCCAAGAAGCAAAAAATAGAAATATCAATTTAATCTCGACAACTGACCACGATTCTATAGACTGCCAGGAAAAGGCTATCGCCCTGGCAGGAGAGTATGATATATCCTACATCACCGGGGTGGAATTAAATGTGACCTTCCATTATCCTGACGAAGATAAAGCTATTTCCTTAGATTTCCTAGGATACCAGTTTGATATCGGCAATCGAGAGCTGAAGAACAAACTTCGAGTGATACAAGAGCACAGAGAAAGAAGGGCAGGTCAAATCTTAGAAAAACTAAATGTTGAGTTCGATAAAGAGGGTATCGAAAGGTTCACCGAAAAAGACCTCAAGAATATACAAGATAGCGTTGATGGTGTATTTGGACGACCCCATATAGCGAACTACTTGATAGAAAAAGGGCTTGTGAAAGATAAGCAAGAAGCCTTCGATAAGTATCTGGTCAAGTGCGATGTAGCTAAGTATCCGCTTTCCCTGGCTGAAGCGTCGAGATTGATTAGAAACGCCGGCGGCATACTGGTACAGGCACACCCCAATGACCCCAACGGAACTTCCCTGGTAAGCATAACGCGTGATTTGGATGAACAAACGAAGATTATAGAAGAATATATGTTAGAATACATCGATGGTGTCGAGTGCTGGCATTCAAGAAATGACAAAAACACTACGGCACACTATATCAAGTTTGCCAGGAGACATGGTTTGCTCATGACCGGGGGCAGTGATTGCCATCAAAAGCCACTCCTCATGGGCACATTAGATATACCTGATTGGGTTGCTGCCCAGTTCAGTGGTAAGAAAATGGAGGTCTCTCCAGCCAATAGATAAAATGGATGAAATAATTTGGAGCAGATTGCTTTGCGGAGCCTGTCCTGAGCGTTATGAGATTCTTCGCTTCGCTCAGAATGACAGGGAGCGAAGGGCTCGTAGCTAATAGCTAATGAAGAATTACGATATTAAAGACTCCACCCTAGCCGAAGAAGGCAAGCTTCGCATTGATTGGGCTGCTAGGGAAATGCCGGTAATCAAGTTAATAAAGCAAAGGTTTGCCAAGGAGAAGCCCCTTAAAGGAATCCGCATTTCCGCCTGCCTTCATATCACCACAGAAACAGCCAATTTAGCTCTAACTTTGAAGGAAGGTGGCGCCGATTTAGTCCTCTGCGCCTCCAACCCCTTAAGCACCCAGGATGATGTAGCTGCCGCTTTAGTTGATTATGGCATTCCGGTCAATGCCATAAAGGGAGAGGATAATAAAACTTATTACCGACATATTATCACTGCCTTAGAACATAAACCTCAGCTCACCATGGACGACGGCGCCGACTTGGTTTCTACCCTTCATAGGGAGCACGCTGAACTTACTGGTGATGTAATTGGCGGCACTGAGGAGACTACCACCGGTGTTATCAGGCTGAGGAATATGGCCAGAGCAGGAAAGCTAAGTTACCCCATCATCGCCGTAAATGATGCTCAAACCAAGCATTTCTTCGATAACCGCTACGGCACGGGGCAAAGCACCATTGATGGCATTACCAGGGCTACCAATATACTATGGGCGGGGAGAAAGGTGGTTGTTTGCGGCTATGGCTGGTGTGGCAAAGGAATAGCCAGGCGGGCTCAAGGAATGGGAGCGCAGGTTATTGTCACCGAGGTTAACCCCATTCCAGCATTGGAAGCAACCATGGATGGCTATCAAGTTATGCCCCTAATCAAGGCATGCGAGACAGGAGAAATCTTTATCACTACCACCGGCAATATGAATGTTATTGATAAGGCTCACTTTACACAGATGAAGGACGGAGCCATCTTGGCTAACAGCGGTCACTTCAATGTGGAAATAAATATTCCCGCTTTGGAGAGCTTAGCCAAGTCAAAAAAGCGGGTGCGCCCTTTTGTTGACGAATATACATTAAACAATGGAAAACACATCTATTTGCTGGGCGAAGGCCGGCTCATCAACCTGGCAGCCGCCGAGGGACACCCAGCCAGCGTTATGGACATGAGCTTTGCCAACCAGTCTTTATGTGTGGAGTATCTTATTAACACAAGAGGAAAGCTAAAACCAGATGTTTATCCTGTGCCTGAGGATATTGATAGAGAAGTAGGGCGACTAAAGCTTGGCTCCATGAATATTGCCATTGACTCCTTGACGGAGGAGCAAAAAAAATATCTTGAGAGCTGGGAATCAGGAACATAAATCTAAAAGGCAAAATGCAAAAATACAGAGCAAAAATTAAAAGGTTTTGAAATTTGAGTGGTAACTTTGATTTTTTATTTTTAACTTTTGATTTTAATTGAAATGCCAAATAGCTTTAATCAGTTGGATTCTTATTTAGCCACTTCGGAGTCGGTCACTGAAGGGCACCCGGATAAGCTGTGTGACCAGATCTCTGATGCCATTCTCGATGCTATATTGGCGAAAGACCCCTTTGCTCGTGTCGCCTGCGAGGTTTCCGTCACCATGGGGATGGTGACGGTGATGGGTGAGATCACCTGCGATTGCTATGTAGAAATTCCTGATATTGCGCGCCAGGTACTCAAAAAAGCAGGCTATACACGACCCGAATATGGCTTTGAGCACCAAACTTGTGGCGTCCTTGTCTCCATCAAGGAACAGTCAAGCGATATTGCCGCTGGCGTTAGTCAATCCTTAGAGACAAGAACAGGAGAGACAATTGATGAGACTCTGGACAAAACTGGCGCTGGCGACCAGGGAATGATGGTCGGCTTTGCCTGCAAAGAAACGCCTGAGCTTATGCCCTTGCCTATCTCACTAGCAAACAAGCTATGCCGGCGTCTGGCTGAAGTAAGGAAAGACAAAACTATTCCTTACCTCCGCCCCGATGGCAAATCACAGGTCACTATTGAATACAGCCATGGCATACCAAAGAGGGCTGTTTGCCTCGTCCTTGGTGCTCAGCATGACCCTGGAGTGAAACGTAGCACTATTGAACATGACCTTACAGAGCAGGTGATTAACAAAGTCATTCCCGCCAGTCTAAGGGATAGCGAAACCAAAGTTTATATTAACAGCGCTGGGCAGTTTGTTATTGGCGGTCCCGTGAGCGATACCGGCTTTACGGGGCGGAAAATCATAGCTGATAGTTACGGTAGTGCCTGCCGACATGGCGGCGGTTGCTTTTCAGGCAAAGACCCCACTAAAGTAGACCGCTCCGCTAGCTATATGGCGAGATATGCTGCCAAAAATATAGTAGCTGCTGGACTTGCCGATTACATTGAGCTCCAAACTGCCTATACCATCGGAAAAGCCCGTCCTTTATCCTTGTCTATAGAAACATTTGGCACAGGGAAAGTTCCTGATGAAATAGTCCTCAATCTCATCAATAAGCATTTCGACTTTCGCCCCGAAGCCATCATAAGGGCTCTGGACTTACGCCGTCCTATTTATCGCCAAACCGCTGTTTATGGCCATTTCGGCAGAGAAGACCTCGACCTCCCTTGGGAGAAGACGGATAAAGCACCTATGCTCAGAGCTGAGGCGTTAGGTAAACGATAAATTACTTGGAAGAATCTAAAAGGGATTGCAGAAATGATCGTAAAGGGAATCCTAGCTATTGGCGCATCGATTAGGCTGCGTGAGCTTGAAGGATACCTAAAGACAACTGAAAAGTACCTACAAAAAGCCAAAACCGATTTTGAAGCTTGGTTTGATGAACAAGCAAATAACCTCTCTCCCGAAGAACGCGACGAGTTCGGTGAATTCTATAGCGACACCTATTGGGACTACGCTGAGACATTCCCTAGAATTCTTCGTAATTCTTTCCTTATCTCTGCCCATTCCTTACTAGAGCATGAAATGGGGCAAATTTGTAAAAGACTTAAGAAAGAACAACAAATACCCGTCAGCTGGCATGATTTGAAATATGATGTACTAGAGCAGTTCAAGCAGTATTGTAAACTAGCAGGCTTACCCTTGTTATACAATGACCAAATCTGGCAAGCAATCAATAACCATTACATGGTCCGTAATTGCATTGTTCACAATAGTGGCTTGATTAAGGGATCCAAACACGAAGGGGAATTGCGCGCCTATATTACTCGGAAAAACATAATCTCGCGTGATACTATCAAGGAAGAAATCGCATTGACGGAGCAGTTTTGTAGAGAGGTCATTAAGACTATATGGGCCTTCCTGAGCAAGGTGTACGATGCGTATGAATTGCAAAAGCAAGATAACTAAAAGGAGAAGCTGGAAGGGCGAGGAACCCTTTCAGAATCTGTTCTTTCCCCTCTCTTTTGAAGGAGAAGGGGATCGAAGGGGGTAAGGTTGATAAATAGTCCGATTAAATTTGGCACTGATGGCTGGAGGGGGATTATTGCTGAGGATTTCACCTTCGATAATGTGCGTATTTGTGCTCAGGGGGTAGCAGATTATGTCAAGCAAGGTGGCCTTAGCGAAAGGGGGCTGGTAATCGGCTACGACACCCGTTTCGCCTCCGAGGATTTCGCTGCTGCCGCTGCTGAAGTAGTTGCTGGCAATAATATCAAAGTTCACCTGTGCTTAAAGCCCACCCCTACACCAGTGGTAAGCTACACCGTCCCCGCTCTCAAAGCCGCTGGCGCTATCATCATCACTGCCAGCCATAATCCCGGTTCATGGAACGGGTTCAAGTATAAATCCCAGGAAGGTGCCAGCGCCCCAAATGAGATTATCTCCCAAATAGAAAAAAACATTTATCAGCTGACAACTGACAGCTATCAGCTATCAATTAAAAGGCTTGCCTTAGACAAAGCTTTAAAGAAAGGGCTAATTGATTACCTAGATCCTTCTCCTCCTTACTTTAGGCATCTAGCCAAGCTTATAGACATAGAAGAGCTACGAAAGCAAAAACTAAAGGTAATTGTCGACCCCATGTATGGTGCCGGAAGTGGCTACTTCAAGACGCTCCTTCAAGATGGGAATATAGAACTTACTGAAATCAATAGTGAGAGAAACCCCCTTTTCCCCGAAATTCAGCCAGAGCCAATCGCTAAAAACCTGACTAAGCTTTCCCAACTGGTCAAGGAACAAAAGGCCAACATTGGCTTAGCCACCGATGGCGATGCCGACCGCATTGGCATCATAGATGAGGAGGGAAATTTTCTAAACCAGCATCAGGTCTTTGCCCTGCTTTGCCTTTACCTTCTGGAAGTTCGTGGTGAGCGAGGTGCCATAGTTAAAACGCTCACTTCCACTGAGATGATTTCTAAGTTAGGAAAAATCTTTGCTGTCCCTGTCTATGAAACCCCTGTGGGCTTTAAATACGTCGCCCCGCTTATGATACAAAAAAAGGCAATTATCGGCGGTGAAGAGAGTGGCGGCTATGGATTTCGTGGCCATATCCCAGAGAGAGATGGCATTCTCGCCGGACTTTACTTTCTTGACTTTATGGTAAAAATGGGTAAAACGCCATCCCAGCTCTTGGATTACCTTTATAGCAAAGTCGGCCCTCACTACTATGAGCGCATCGATTCCCATCTCACTAAAGGTAAGCGTCAAGCAATCATAGACCGACTCTCCTCTGGTTCCATAGACACCATAGCTGGAGGCAAGGTAACCAGGGTAGATACCACCGATGGCTTTCGTTTCTTTCTTGCTGATGAGTCCTGGTTGCTTATTCGTCTTTCCGGCACAGAGCCACTAGTCCGCCTTTATGCCGAAGGCGAAAGCCTGGAGAAGGTGAGAAATCTACTGAATGAAGGTAAGAAGATAATAGGCATTTAGAATATGATAGACCTGGATAATTTGGAGATATACCGGCAATACGACCCAAGTGGCATGCTGGTTCATCTTCACGGTTTGCCTCAGCAATGTCGCCAAGCTTGGGAAAAAGCCAGCAAGTTTGCCTTGCCGACTGACTTCAAGGACATCAACAAGATAGTTATTTGCGGCATGGGTGGCTCAGCCATCGGCGGTGATTTACTACGCAGCCTAACTTCAGAATTAAACAAACCACTGGTATTTGTCCATAGAGGCTATGATTTGCCCGCATTTGTGGACCCCAAAACCCTGGTTATTGCTTCAAGCTATTCAGGAAATACTGAGGAAACTCTCTCCGCTTTCAAACAAGCTTTAGCTACAAAGTGTAAGAAACTTGCCATCACCACCGGGGGTAAATTAAAAACTTTGGCCCAAGAAAATGGTGTCCCCGTCTTTACCATAGATTACGTGTCCCAACCTCGAGCTGCTCTTGGCTACAGCTTTATTCCTCTCTTAGCTTTGCTGTGCAAACTGGGCTTCCTGGAGGATAAATCTGCTGACCCCACCTTGTCATTGCGAGCAAAGCGAAGCAATCTCACTGCACGAGCCTTGCCAACCTTGGTAGAAGGAATAGCTCAAACGCTGGAAGGTCTTTTGGATAAGCTAGCAGAAAACATACCAATGCCTCTCAATCCAGCCAAGCAACTGGCCACGAAATTATTCGGCAAGCTAATAGTCATCTATAGCGCTGGTATACTTTCCCCGGTAGCCCAAAGGTGGAAGGGGCAATTCAATGAAAATAGCAAGGCTTGGGCTTTCTACGAAACTTTCTCCGAACTCAATCATAATACTGTGGTCGGCTACGAATTCCCCGAAGAAATGAAAGATAAGATATATATAGTTATGCTCCGTTGCCCCTCCCTCCATCCCAGAATCCTGGCTCGCTACCAAATAACCAGCGAAATCCTAGAAAAGGCTGGAATGGAGCATGACATTATCGATAGCCAAGGTGAAAATGACTTAACTCGGATAATGAGCCTGGTATTCCTTGGCGACTGGGTAAGCTATTATTTAGCCATGCTTAATCAGACTGATCCTACACCAGTGAAAATGATTGACTATCTAAAGCAGCGATTAAACAGTATTGAATAGTGCTAAATGGCGGAGCGCTTTCAAAAAAATCGAACTGCTTTTGAGGGCCGTGGCTGAAAATCTCCACGCTCCAGCCGCCTTCTGACCTGCCGTTTCTAACGATTCCAAGTTTTTCTTTAACGGCAAATTCCCTTTCTATACTCGCGCATAACGTTCTTGGGCTTTGCGAAGTGCCCGAGGGGCATATGAATCACTTTTTCCCAAATTTCGGTATTTCTATCCATTTTGGGGTCTTATTCATATATTCTTGATATGCATTCCCATACCTCTCAAGACACATGCGTTCTTCGGGAATTGCCAAAATGTTCAGCAGGATTATGGATAGCATTGCGCATAGCAGAAAAACCCAGGAAGCACAGGCTATGCCTATGCCGATGGGTATCAAGAAGAAGCCAAAGTACATAGGGTTTCTTGAAATGCGAAATGCCCCTTTGGTGACTGGTTTATCCACCGGAGTAGTTGCAAAACTTAGCATTGTCATGGTGACAAAAATCATACCCAGCAAATAAATAAAGAATCCGGCATAGAACCAAGCTGTGCCTAGTTTCAGCGGCAAGAAAATACTATAAATCCCTGAAGCATAATAAATCACCATATAGATATAATTGAGTTTCTTCTCCTTTTCATTATATTGGGGCCAAATGAACAGCGTCGCTTTCTTATTAACAATCAAGTACCTCAGACCGTAACTTATTAAGACCATGCCAAGTATAAAAATCCAGGCATTCCATAAGCCTATCTCAAAAACTGGTGTAAATGACATGATCTTCCCCCTTCAGTTCACTCTCCCCACTTCAATTTTTATTCATTTCCTAATTCTTACTTCATAGAAGGTTACTCTTATTTTTTATATTTTTGTTCCGAAGAGAGCATTACGTCTAACGTTCCCAGCATATACGCTATTTGGGCGAAGTCGCCCATTACTATACCGCTTTCAAGAAACTATACGTTCTTTTGCCTTTTCTTGACAGCCTAAACAATCCTTTATTTGTTAGCCCAGATATTATTCCATTTTCTTTCATATGATGGTCACTGAAGGATAGGATTCCATTTGGCTTCAATACCCGATGTAACTCTTCTAGTACTCCATTTGGGTCACTCAAGGTGTGAAAGGTATCGTATAATAGAACTACATCTACGCTATTATCTGGCAATCCAGTTTTGCAATCGGAACAAATGGTTTCCACATTCATCAGTTGCTTTTTTGAAGCGATACTCTGAACCATCTGAATTGCAAGTGGATGGATGTCTAAGGCGTAAATTTCCCCTGATCTGCCCACCAATTTTGCAACAGCGGTTATATAACTCCCAGGACCACAGCCATAATCAAGGATATGAAACCCTGGTTTTATTCCCACCTCTTTCAAGATATTCCTGCGGGGTAAGAAGAAATCGCGAAATTTGTAGCCGCAAGACATGAATTTGAAATGAAAATTGGGTTCTGGTTTATCCATGGTAGTTTCCTCCTGTTTTCTTTTTAAAAGGCGCTTTCGTCTAACGTTTCGCGGGTATATGAAGTTGTCCGTAAGGGCAATTTGGGCGGAGCGAAGCGTAGCCATATATCCACTGTTAGACGAGTCTGCCAAGACCAAATTTCTAAAAGAACTTTGAGTGCGAGCAAGCCGCCACTTTTATTTCCTACCAACGTATATTCCGTATCCGAAGTATTTGAACAAACCGAAAATGCTCTTAGGCATGGTCAATGCTTCTTTTGTGAACTTCCTGCAAGCTGAACTTTTGATGAACAGGAACAAAAATCTGTACCAGGCTCTCAGGAAATCCAAAAACTCTGTCTGCCTAACTTCGTTAATCCACTGGCTTAGAGCGTTGGTCTTATAGATTCTCGCTACTGTCTCTCTCAGTCCAGAGCCTTCCAACAATTCTTGCCAACCATCAGAAGTCAGAATTTCTTTAACCCCGGAAATGCGAGATAGATATTCAACCAATTCTGTTGGAGGTGGTGCTTTTATCCAAGTACACTCATTAAGCCCGACGTATCCTCCTGGCTTTGTCACCCGCACATACTCGCTTACCGCTCTCTGTTTATCTTCTACAAATGCGTTCACGGACTCGCAAATGACTGCGTCGAAAAGGGCGTTCTCGAAAGGGAGGTTTTGTGCGTCTGCTACCCTAAATTCAACTCTATCCTCTACACCTTCTCTTTTCACCCTTTCATTTGACCTATCAATCATCCTTTCATAAATGTCTACCCCGACCACTCTACAGCCATACCTTTTTGCAAGGTAGCAAGGAGTTACTCCAACGCTACAACCGACAACCAGGACGTATTTGCCTTTGTTTATGTGGCATAACTCAATTAGCTCTTTTGTGGCCTTTAAACCCCCCATATGTTTTGTGATGCCCAAGTAAGCTTGAAATTCGAAGTAAGGGCTTTCCAGTTCTGAAACCTCTTCCGGTGATGATTGTTTTTTATTCTCCATTTTTCACTTGAAATGAATAAGTCTTTGCTATTTAAAAGGATTTCGTAGGTGGCGAGTGAGCATTTCGTCTAACTCGCTTCTACAAAGTATTTTTGCTAAAAGATGTTTTTCTTATATGTTATACCAATATGTTATGCCAAACTGCTTATCTATCTGAACGAGATCGGCCATTTTGCAGCTGGCGGAGGGAGTGGGATTTGAACCCACGACCCCGATTTCTCGGGGTAAGCGCTTAGCAGGCGCCCGCACTAGGCCACTATGCGATCCCTCCATGGACTTGAGGGGACAATAGACAGAACTTTTAGCCCTGCATTCAATCTTACTTCCTAGTCTACTGCCGCCATAGCTGTTATTTTACCATGTAGAATGATTAAGCCACAACTTGGACGACATTCATCTTTGCAAGGCAGCTAGAGCACCTCTTGCACCCGCCAAATTCTAACCCTTATCAGGAGGCTTTCACAGTTAGGTGTTGAGCCGGATAAAGTCGTTGCTTCGCAATGCTTCCATCTTTAAAACTTCTTCATGTTATAAACGCTTTGAGTTTGTATAAAGTCCGCCCAATTTCATAAAAATGGCAAGGAAGGCGCTAGCTTTCAAAAAGTCCCTGAATAAGAGCCTTCTTAAGTCTTGAAAGTTTGCAAATAGTAGCAAAAACGTTAAAATCTCGGGGTGACTAGTGAGATGATAAATAACCTGCTAGGATAGTTTGTTCTAGGCTGGAATATATGAGGAAGATGCTAGGGCATATTTTATCCATCGTTTTTCACGACTTAGAGGCTCCTCTAGCTGTGATTGAAAGAATTCAAGGGCTAAAGCAACAGAATCGAAAGGAGTGTTATGAAAATTTCGAACGTGAAGGAGTACCCGGCAATATGGCTACAATGTGCTGCCTGCACTGGGTGCTCTGTTTCAGTTCTCAATGCTGTAAATCCCTCTATCAAAAATCTACTAATTGATGAGGTGCTCCCCGGGAGACATATAAATTTGAGATTCCACCCCACTGTAATGGCAGGATCAGGAGCACCAGTGATCAAAGTTATAGAGGATACCTCAAAGCAGAAAAGGGGTGGTTATATTCTTATCGTAGAGGGTGCTATTCCTACAGCCAAGAACGGCATCCATGGGGTAGTTGGGGAGAAGGCTGGAAAGCCTGTGACCATGCTGTCGCGGGTTGAGGAGTTAGCCAAAGATGCCCTAGTAGTTATAGCCTTGGGGACTTGTGCTGCCTTTGGGGGAATCCCGGCTGCCCATCCCAACCCTAGCCAATGCCTTGGCGTGGGAGATGTTCTTCAATCTCGAAACATCAATACCTTTTTGGTAAACATCCCAGGCTGTCCACCACACCCCGATTGGTTTGTGGGCACAGTGGCAAGTATCTTGTTTTCAGGCTTACCAAAGCCAGAGGACTTGGACGAATATAGACGTCCCAAAGCCTTCTATGGTCAACTAATCCATGAAAACTGCCCGCGGCGAGCCTACTACGATGAGAACAAGTTTGCCAAGAAGTTTGGCGATCCCGGCTGTCTCTATGAACTGGGATGCAAGGGTTCAGTAACCTATTCCGATTGTCCTTTAAGGCTTTGGAACAATGGGGTGAACTGGTGTATAGCTAATGGTTCCCCTTGTATTGGCTGCACGGAGCCAGGCTTTCCTGATGAAGTGTCACCTCTTTACGAGAAGATAACAAGTGCTCTGCCGGAAACACCAACAGGAGGTTCGAGTTAATGGGTAAGATTATAATCGACCCAGTAACACGCATTGAAGGGCATCTCAAAATCGAGGCGGTGGTTGAGAATAAAGAAGTAAAGGAAGCTAGAAGTTCAGGGATATTATTCCGCGGCTTAGAGCTAATCCTAAGGGGCAGAGATCCTCGTGATGCCCAACAGATAACCCAGCGCATTTGTGGGGTTTGCCCCACAAGCCACTCCACCGCAGCCGCTCTAAGCTTGGATAGTGCTTTCGGAATCGCTGATAAAATACCGGATAATGGTAGGATAATACGTAATCTAATTCTTGGCGCAGCTCATATCGCAGACCATATCCTCCACTTCTATCACCTGGTTGCCCTCGACTATGTGGATGTAACTGAAATAGCAAAATATGAAGGCAATACCCCGGCCCTAAATTCGATAAAGAGTTTTATTAAGCGAGGTGAGCTTGGTCCCTTTATCCCTCGCTATGAAGGCGATTATCGCTTGCCCGATAAGGTTAATGAGCAAGCGGTAGCTCATTATGTTCAGGCATTTGATATGCGTCGCAAAGGTCAAGAGATGCTTTCTCTCTTTGGCGGCAAGATGCCTCACAATGTTGGCATCGTCCCTGGAGGTGTTACTTCTACTCCTACAGTAGATAAGATAATATCCTTCCTGTGGAGGCTGAAAGAGCTCCAAGAATTTATCGATAACGTCTATATCCCCGACGTAGCAGCAATAACCCAAGCTTATCCCGATTACCTTGAGATTGGGCATGGTTGCGGGAGCTTGCTTTCCTATGGAGCCTATGAGCTGGATGGGAAGGAGCCTGACCTCACAAAAAGAAAAAGACTATTTAAGCCAGGGACAAGCTCCACCGACCTTGGTTTTAATGGGCTGAGGCCAGATAAAATTGCCGAGGAAGTGAAGCATTCTTGGTATAGTGATTCCATTAGTGGCAGGCATCCTTCTCAAGGCGACATTATACTCAATGAGGAGAAGGATGGGGCCTATTCCTGGATAAAATCCCCGCGCTATGAAGGCAAGGTTTATGAGGCTGGTCCCTTAGCTCGGCTCATGGTTACCTATGTTAGTGGCAAGCCTGAGGTTAAAAGCCTTGTTGACTCCACCTTGGCGAAGCTAAGTATAAGTATAGATGCTATGTTCTCCGTTTTAGGGCGTCACCTTGCTCGAGCC
>JAGMBH010000117.1 GCA_023129815.1 Dehalococcoidia bacterium | reverse complement strand
ACTGAGGCAGCCAGGGGAGCGTTGGGACATTGGATAGAGATAAAAGAGGGCAAAATTGCCAATTATCAAGTCATTACTCCCACTAGCTGGAATGCCTCCCCTATAGATGATAGGGAACAACCTGGACCTATTGAGCAGGCTATCACAGGAGCCAAGATAAAGGATGAAGCTAATCCCTTTGAAATCGTGCGCATTGTGCGCTCCTTCGATCCCTGCTTAGCCTGTGCCGTACATTTAATTAGCCCTAAAGGGAATGATCTAGGGGTATATCGCATCTGTTGATAAGGACAAAAGAGAAATGGAAACCATCATTCTGGGAATAGGGAATATCTTATTGAAGGACGAGGGAGTGGGGTGCCATGTCGCCCACGCTTTGGAGAAAATTCCCCTTCCCAATACAAAGGTGATAGATGGTGGGACATCCCCAAATATATTGTTCCTCGAGGATGCCGCTAAATTGATTGTAGTGGATGCTGCTAAGGGGGGAGGGGTGCCAGGAGAAGTTTATCGCTTTCGTCTTGATGATATAGCTCTAGGACAAAAGTCATTTCTATCCCTTCACGATATAGGCTTAATAGACAATTTGCTGTTAATGAGACTTTTGCATAACATAGGCGAGACCATCATTATTGGGGTTGAGCCCAAAGAGATAGAGTGGGGTTTGGAATTATCGCCTGAGCTTCAAGAGAAGATACCTCGGATAGTGGAGACGATATTAGCAGAACTTAGTTAGCTGAAAGCTGTCAGCTGATAGCTATCAGAAAGGAGAGATGAAATGTTAATTTCGGAGCAAAAACCACTGGAGGAAATTTTGAACTACCTTGATGGCGAAAAGAATATTTTTCTCATTGGCTGTAAAGGATGCGCTGAAGGCTGTGAGAGTGGCGGGGAGAAGCAAGTGCTGGAAATGAAACACACCTTAGAGGGGCAGAGTAAATCTGTTACCGGTTTCTCCCTCATCGATATGGTATGCAATGAAACGTTGACCAGAATGAAGTTAAAAACTCACCAGAAGGAGATGAAGGCTGCGGATTCGATTTTGGTGCTTACCTGTGGTATTGGTGTGCAAACAGTGGCAGGAGTGACAGATAAAGTTGTACATCCTGGCTGTAATACCTTATCCTCTGGCGGTGCCCATGCTGAATGGAAGGAAGCAGAACGCTGTCTTGAGTGTGGTGACTGCATGTTGGACTTCACAGGTGGCATCTGCCCCATTGCCAGATGTTCCAAACATCTGCTTAACGGTCCTTGTGGCGGCTCGCAAGGCGGTAAGTGTGAGGTTGATCCGAGCATTCCTTGCGCCTGGCAATTGATTATTGAGAGGTTAACTAAATTAGGGCAACTTGACAAGCTGGAGAAGATTGTGGCACCGAAAAACTGGAGTGTAAGCCTTATTGCCGGTCCACCAGTAAAAAGGGGCCTCTAAAAATTCGAAGACCTTTCAGGATCAAAGGGTGTTTAAAAATGTAGTACGAGGCTTTAGCCTCGTGCACGACCCTAAAGGGTCGCGCTACGAGAATCTTGGAGGTGAAGAGTATTAAAACTGGATGAGGCCAATCCAGTTTTGAATCTGAGGCAAAATTAAACAGCCTCAATCAAGTAAGGAGGTAGGATGAAGACCAAGAGCAATTTGGAGGGGGTGCTTGAAGCTGGGCATTTCGCTGTCACTGGCGAAATAGGACCACCGGCAAGCGCCGACCCTGAGGTGATTAGAAGGAAGGCAAAGATGCTTAAAGGGTATATCGATGCTTTTAATGTTACTGATGGTCAGACGGCTGTGGTGCGCATGTCAAGTTGGGCAGCTTGCCTTATTGGAAAAGAAGAAGGCTTAGACCCTATTGTTCAAATGACTTGTCGGGATAGAAATCGCATTGCCCTTCAGATGGACATATTAGGCGCGGCAGCATTAGGTATAAATAATATCTTGTGCCTCACTGGCGACCACCAGAAATTCGGCAATCATCCTATGGCTAAAGGCGTCTTTGACCTCGATTCCATCCAATTCCTCAAGGTGGTAAAGGATATGAGGGATGAAAAGAAGTTCCAGTGTGGTGACGAGATGGCGGTTGAGCCAAACCTTTTCACAGGGGCAGCTGCCAATCCCTTCGCCGATCCTTTCGAGTTTAGAGTAATTCGTCTTGCCAAGAAAGTAGCCGCAGGGGCGGATTTTATTCAAACTCAGATCGTCTACAATATGGATAAGTTTGCCGAGTGGATGAAGCGTGTGTGCGATAGGGGATTACATGAGAAGGTAAAAATCCTTGCCGGGGTTGCTCCAATAAAATCAGTAGGCGCAGCAAGGTATATGAAGACCAAAGTCCCTGGGATGGATGTCCCTGATAGCATTATTGAACGCCTCCGTGGTGTGCCCAAAGAGCGAGTCTCAAAGGAAGGGATTAAGCTCTGTGTTGATATTATCAATCAGGTGCGCCAGATCAAAGGTGTAGCTGGTATTCATCTCATGGCTATTGAGTGGGAGGAGACTGTGCCTGAGATAATAGAGGCAGCGGGCCTTCTACCCCGCCCTTAATCTGGGCATAAATGAAAAGCCACCATTTATATTTCAAATATGCCAGAGCAAACTCATGAGCTTGCTTATAAGCTTGCCTGTGAACAGTTGGCAAGTATAGATATAGAAGAGATATGCAGTAAAACTGGTACCCAATATGTCATTGCGAGGAGCGAGGATAAAGACCACTAGCCTCACAGATCTCTGGAACAACTTCTTCCCATTCAATAGCCATGATATGGATACCTGCTACCCCTTCTATTTCCTTCAGACTGTTTATGGTCTCCACGGCAATTTTTATCCCTTCCTTCCGCACTTGCTCCCTAGTAGTAGCCTTGCGAAGGCGCTCAATGAGCTCATCGGGAACGTCCACCCCAGAAAGCTTTGTCTTCATATATCTCGCTATGGCTACAGATTTTAGTGGAGTAATACCGGCAAGGATTTTTACTTTCTTGTGCAGTTCCCGCTCCCGAACCATTTCCATCCATCTTTCAAACTTCTTAATGTGATAAACACTTTGAGTCTGCATAAAGTCCGCCCCGGCAGCAACTTTCTCCCCGAGGCGAATCACTTCATGCTCCGTGGGTTCAGCAAAAGGGTTTGTTACTGCCCCAATGAAAAGTCTTGGCTCTCTTCCAGCTATTGGCTCCCCATTCTCAAACTTTTTTTCATCCCGGAGTCCTTTGACCATCCTGATAAGCTGGATAGAATCGAGGTCGAAGACGGACTTCGCCTCAGGACAATTTCCAAAAGAAACAGGATCACCAGAGAGACAAAGTATGTTATTCACACCAAACGTGGAGATGCCCAAAATGTCCATCTGGAGAGCAATTCGATTTCTGTCACGACAAGTCATTTGCACAATAGGGTCTAAGCCTTCTTCTTTCCCTATAAGGCAAGCCGCCCAGCTTGCCATTGCTACCACCGCTGACTCTCCATCCGGAACATTAAAAGCATCAACATAGCCTTTAATAAGATTAGCTTTTCCCCTTATCGCCTCGGGTTCCGTATTCCGGGGGGGGCCGATTTGAGCAGTCACGGCAAAATATCCTGCCTCAAGTATTCTTTCTAGGTTACTTTCCGTCTTCATTCTGAACCCTCTGAGAGGGATTTTATCATACTTTGCTGAAATTGCTATACCTTATCGCCAGATTTTTGGAAACGATTACACCATCAAGGTCGTTTAGCAACCACTCCTGTCATTCTGAGCCCTTCGCTAGCCCCTTCTCTGCGCTCAGGGCTTCGGCTCAGGTGACAAAATAAACGCTCTCACACCATCAGTATTTGCAAAAACCTTTAGAAGTACTTATAATGTAAAACCCGAAATGAAAACAGTAATCGAATTGGGCTCAGTTAAGGAAATATTAAAGCATTCAGACTTGTTCCGGGGGCTGAGCAACGACGAACTGGATAAGTTGCTACCGCTTTGCCGAGAAGAGGTTTATGAAGCCGGGACAGTTATTTTCCCTGAAGGCACCCCATGCCATACTATGTATATCGTGGAATCAGGCAAGGTGGCTCTGGAAATGAATCTTCACATTAGTCGGGCGGTGGAGGAAAGTGCCACAATTCACGTGGTAACTCAAGGTGGCTGCTTGTGTTGTTCAGGGCTCATAGATCCTTATATTCTTACTGCAACGGGCCGAAGTCTTGAGAGAACCAAGGTTATCGCTTTAGACACGGTAGAGCTTAAAGGTTTGTTCGAAGACAACCCTGAAGTGGGATGTAGGACGATGAATAATCTCGCTAAGGTAGTTTCTTCAAGACTTAAACACGCTAGGGAGACGATGGCATGTATTCTGTCTGTTATTTTCCATGACTTGAAGGCCCCCCTGGCTGCGGTGGAAAGCTATAACCGGCTCTTGCTCGGTGAGTTTGCCGGAGAATTAAATGAAGAGCAAAAAAACATAGTGCAAAGGAGTAGCAAGAGACTCTCTGAGCTGCTAAATTTAGTGAGTAACATGATTGATTTTTCCCGAATTGGTTTCGGGGACTTGAGAATGGAGAGAATTTCTCTGGCAAAAGTGATAGAAGATTGCCTTGAAGCTATGCATCCTTTAGCTGAGGGAAAGGGGTTGCAACTGGTTGCTGAAGTACCCCGAGAGCTTCCGGCTATTCTTGGAGTTCAAGAGCGGCTTAAACAGGTAGTTAGGAATTTGTTATCCAATGCCATTAAGTTTACCCCCTCTGGAGGGGTGGTAACGGTTAAAGCAAAGGATGACATAGATTATGTAGAAGTGGAGGTGGCGGATACCGGAATTGGTATTCCAGCCAAGGAATTGCCCAGGATATTTGACGGTTTTTATCGCGGTCTCGACATAGCTGAAAGGGGAGCTGGCTTAGGGCTTTCTATAACCAAGAGCATAGTTGAGGCTCACCATGGTAGAATATGGGCTGTGAGTCCCTGTTCGGAAAGCGGTAAGGGGAGCAAGTTTACCTTCATTTTGCCCAAGGATTTGGAAAGGTGAGGAGAAGATTAAATAAGTTGCCCAACTAAAACCAGTCAGCGGAGTAAGGTAGATGGCTAAGATTCTGATAGTAGATGATGACCCTGATATTCGAATAGCAATTAGTAGTGTGTTAAAGTCGCGTTCCTACGAGGTAATTGAAGCTCGTGATGGAGAGGAAGCTCTAACCAGGCTAAAAGAACAAAAACCAGACTTAATGCTCTTAGATCTCCTGCTGCCAAAGATGGATGGCTTTGCCGTTGTCAAGAAACTGCAGAACACCCAGTGGAGTGAGTATCACAATATGCCCATTTTAATTATAAGCTCGGTGAGAGAGGAGGCCAGCCAACGCCGCTATGAGTTGGAAACTGGTCATCGACTCGGTGCTGAAGACTATATAGAAAAACCCATCGAGCCATTTGCCTTACTTAAGCGCATAAAGAAGCTCCTATCGAAGGGAGGGAAAGATGCAGAAGCAAACCAAAATCCTCGTGATTGACGATGACCCTGATTTACAGACAGCAGTGAAGAGCGTGCTTGAAAGCAAGTTCTATCAGGTGGTTGCTGCGCTTGATGGAGACGAAGGTTTGCGGAAGGTAGTGGATGAAAGGCCTGATTTAATTATCTTAGACGTGATAATGCCAGGTAAGAGTGGGTTCGAGGTTTGCCGAGAAATCAAGACCGATCCCAAATATTACTTCTTCTCTCACATTCCCGTGCTGATGCTAACTGTCTATCCTGATGATAGAGAAAGGATGCATCTCTCTATGCGAGAGGGGATGACAATGGAGGCAGAGGACTACCTACACAAGCCCTTCGATCCCAAAGAACTGCTGAATCGAGTGGAGGAATTGCTAAAAAAAGAAGCTAAATAGTGAATAAGTCTACTGTAGTTATTGGCGGTGGCATAAGTGGAATAACTTCAGCATTAGAATTAGCCAATAGCGGCTTTAGAGTATACTTAATCGAGAGGGAAGCAGTAATTGGAGGGCAAGCTGCTTCTTTTTGTTGTAAAGCAACGGAGGTTTGCACTAAATGCTCTGTCTGCCTTGTCCCCCAAAGCTTAGCTAAGGTGGCAGTCCACCCACGAATCTCGATCTTGACCGACTCGATGGTGGCAGGGTTAAGCGGCGAAATGGGAGATTTTAAGGTCAAGGTGCTTCGAAAGCCTCAATACATTACCCCAGAAAGATGTATCGCTTGCGGAATATGTGCTGAGGTTTGTCCTACTGAGCCGAAGGCAATCCTTCCACCTTCTCCCGAGGCAATCCCTTATTGTTATGTCATCGATGAAAGACTATGTCTTCGCCTTAGAGGTGAGAAGTGCAACCTCTGTCAGGGAATATGTCCCACGGACGCTATAGCCTTTGACCTTAAACCTGAAAGGCAAGAACTGAGTGTCGGCGCAATTATCGTCGCCACCGGCTTCGAAGTCTTTAACGCCCGAGAAATTGGCTCCCTGGGTTATGGTAGATATCCTAATGTCTTGACTGGCCTCGACCTGGAGAGGATTTTTAATCGTGAGGGCTATCTTAAACTTCCCACAAATGGAAAGGAGCCAAAAAACATTGCCTTCGTCCAATGTGTCGGCTCCAGAGACGAAAGTCATGGCTATTGCTCCCAAGTATGCTGTAAGTACGCCATGAGGTTCGCTCGGCTTATTAAGTATCAAAATCCTGATGCCCAGGTGACTATCTTTTATATTGATCTTCAGACTGCCGGGAAGGGTTTTGCCCAGTTTTATCAGGAGTGTCGGGAAAGTATTCGATTTATCCGAGGAGTACCAGTCGAAATTTTGCCGACTCCTTCCAGCGAACTTGAAGTGAGGTTTGAGAATATTTCAGAAGGAAAGGTTGAACGAGAAACCTTTGACCTGGTAACCCTTTCGGTAGGCATCGCCCCCAGGAAAGATTCCTGGGATTTGGCCAAGATTTTGGGAATAAATTTAGCAGACTATGGCTTCTTCGATACTAAGGAGCCTTTTAATTCCGCAGAGACCAATGTCGAGGGGATTCTCCTCGCCGGAACTTGTCAAGGTCCCAAAGATATCCCTGATTCGATCGCTCATGGAATAGCAGCGGCAGAGAGGGTGATGGAGGTTTTAGAAAAATGCCAGTAAAGCTAGGCCTCTTCCTCTGCGATTGTGGGGGAAGTCTAAAGAATATAAATTCCCCCAAAATTAGGGGAAATTTAGGGAAACTCGAAGACGTCGCCTTTGTAGAGATAAGCCATAATCTATGCCTCGAAGAAGGAGAGAAGGCGATAGCTTCAAGAATCCTGAGGGAAAACGTAAATAGAGTAGTAATCGCTGCTTGCTCACCAGAGTTATGTGAGGATAAATTTATGAGGCTTCTAGAAGGACTTGGGCTTAACCCTGATCTTCTTTCCATAGCAAATATAAGGGAGCAATGTTCCTGGGCTCATGAAGGGGATGTTACCGAGAAGGCGTTGGAACTCATAAGAATGGCTATAAATAAAGCTCGGTTGCTTCAGGGGGTGGAAAGAGGGGAAGTTCCAGTAAACAAAGAGGTTCT
>JAGMBH010000116.1 GCA_023129815.1 Dehalococcoidia bacterium | reverse complement strand
CCTACTCCACTATGGGCTTGGCATCCACAAACCTGGACGATTTAGGGATAGTTCTGGAAGCCTGGGAGAGAGGCAAACGGCAGGCAGTCGAGCTAATGGTTAAGGAAAAGGAAAGCGTTGGTGGAAAGGGTAACCGGGAGCATTTCCACTGGCTGGCTGAAAGGAAAGACATAGCTCAGCCTCTGGAAATCCATAAGAGAATTCGGTGCCTCGTCAGAGCAGAAGCTGCCAAACTGGGTTAATATTATGTCAACTCGTCAAGCCAGCCAAACTTCCTCTCTCGTCAAGGGAGAGGATTAAGAGCCTGTCCTGAGTTTATCGAAGGATGAGGATGAAAGCCAAAGGCGTGGCAATCTTATAAATGACAAGGAGTGAAGGAGTCAGTCTCGCTTCTTGGTGCCGTGGAATATCCATACGAAGGTCACAATAAGGATGACAGAAACAACAATAGTGGTGATTAAGCCTACTTTGCCCAAGCCCCAGAACCTCTGAGGGCTGGCCAGGTAAGCTATGAAATCTGCTTTCAGCAAGCTTGGCAAGATAAGCATTTCCCCTAATTATACTCCCAATTCAGCCTATAGCAAAGGCTGTGTACAGGGCTGTGATTGTTTCGCTCTCCCACCTTGAGATTCTTCGCTACGCTCAGAATGACATTTGAGGCGAGATTGCCACGCCTTCGCCTCGCAATGACAGGAGGCGCTTGATTTTCGTAGCGCGACCTTTTAAGGTCGTGCATTCGCTGCTGCCTGGCGCGAGGCTACCCCGTGTAGTAATCTTCGCTACTACATAGGGCTGAAGCCCCGCGCTACGCTTATTTGCAAACGCCGCTCCGTCCTCAACCACTGAGGCGGGGGTAAATCCCGACACTACGGAGGTGATCCTCCCTCCCTTGGTGGGAGGGAGTTAGAGGGAGGGGGAGAGGAAATTCGGCCCGCAATGACAAGCGTTTCACTTCTTCTCTGGCTTACTGAGTATCTCGTCTACAATGCCATATTCCACCGCTTGCTGGGAGTCGAGGTAAAAGTCTCTATCGGTATCGTGAGCAATTTTCTCCACCGTCTGACCGGTATGTTTAGCCAGAATATTGCGGATTCTTTCCTGCATGCGCATAATTTCCCGAGCCGCGATCTCAACATCGGCTGCCTGTCCTTGAGCACCACCAACCGCTTGGTGAAGATGTATGGTGGAGTTAGGCAAAGAATACCTCTTGCCTTTGGTGCCAGCACAAAGAAGCAAGGTGCCCATGCTGGCCGCTAGACCAACGCAAATGGTGGACACCGGGCAGCGCAGAAGCTGCATGGTATCGTAGATAGCCAGGC
Source organism: Dehalococcoidia bacterium (assembly GCA_023129815.1). Classification (GTDB taxonomy): domain Bacteria; phylum Chloroflexota; class Dehalococcoidia; order GIF9; family AB-539-J10; genus 20-14-all-45-10. The sequence goes on along the minus strand of JAGMBH010000116.1, from coordinate 3,949 downwards.
CAGCGCTGATTATCCCGCCGGGGCAATGAATATAAAGGCTGATATCCTTTTCTGGGTCTTCCCTTTCTAAATAGAGGAGCTGGGCGATGATAAGATTGGCTATCTGGTCATTGATAGGTGTGCCCAGAAAAACAATTCTTTCCCGCAGCAGAAGCGAATATATGTCAAAAGAAGCACGCTCGCCATGAGCACCAGTTTCAGTCACGGTGGGAATTATTACCTGAGATACTGTGTCCATTAGCTCCTCCTTTACTTTACGAGGCTATCTAATTTTGCCTCAGATTCAAAACTAGATTTGCCTCATTCTAATTTTCGTAGTGCGACCCTTCAGGGTCGTGCACGAGGCTAAAGCCTCGCACTACATTTCTAAACAACCTCTTTACTGTTTACTAGCCTCGCCCCCTTTATCCCCCCTCCTTCAAAGGAGGGGGGATGGGTTTTGAAGGGGTTGCCCCTTCAAGCTTCCCCTGATAAGCGACTTCCTGTTTCCTCCTTTTCATTCCCGCTGATTATCTGCACCAGCCGCTCCATCGTCTTTTGGCTACGCAGAGATTGTTCAATTGACTCTCTAACCTGAGGCAAAGCAAGAAATCTCCGCATTTTCTCCTTATCTTTAGCATCCCCGAGAATCTCCTCCACTTTATTATCTACTTCTGGGGAAGTAATTTCAACCTTTTCCTCTTCAGCCACTTTATCCAGTGTAAGACTATTAATAACTCGCTTCTTAGCTACGGGGCGCAATTCCTCTCTAAGCTCTTCCTCTGTTTTGCTAACCCTTTTCAGGTAATCCTCCACCTCCCGGTAACCAAAACGTCGTGCCATATCCTCAAGAAGACTGTCAATTTCCCTGTCCTCCAGGATAGGGGGGTAGTCCACTTCACTGACTTTGACGACGGCATCAATAGCTTTTTGTCTTAGCTCCAGGTGACTCCTTTGTTCCGCTTTAGCTCTCAAATCAGCCGTTATCCCTTCCCTTAGCTGAGTTAAATTAGCATAATTACAACTTTGGGCAAACTCATCATCAAGCTGGGGCAATTGTTTCTCCTTTATCTCGCTAATCGTGGTTTTGAAAAGGCATTCCTGCCCACAAAATTCCTTGATGCTATAGTCAGCCGGAACTTTAAGGCTAAAAATCCTCTCTTCGTTCTTCTTTACACCCTCCAATTTTTGGGCAAATTCAGGTAAGGGAAAGGTTGAATTGCTATCCACCTGATATAGCAGGTCTTTATGGTTTAGAAATGGCTTGCCCTCAATGGTGGCCTCGATACTCAGGGTGACGAAATCCCCAAGCTGGACGGGGCGGTCTACAGGTAGTAATACTGCCTGTTGTTGGCGAAGCTGCTCAATAGCAGCTCCAATTTCCCCCTCACCGATTTCTACCGGCTCAGCTTTTAGCTTTATGCTGTGGTAGTCACCAAGCTTAACTGTGGGCTTGAGCGGCACAATGGCTTTGAAAACTAAGGGCTCGTTTTGAGTAACTTCTATTTGTGGTTGGGCAATAGGTTCAATTTTCTCTGATTCAATCGCCTGTTTATAAAGCTGGGGTATGAGACGCTCCAGGGCTTCCTCCAGCAAAGTGCTTTTACCTAGATGCTGTTCCAAAATAGCTCGAGGAGTCTTCCCTTTACGGAAGCCAGGTATAGAAACTTTGCTAACCAACCGATGGTAAGCTTCGTCGAGAGCCTTTTCTAGCTCACGGGCTTCAGCTTCTATATTAAGCGATACCTGACAATTCTCCAGCTTTTCACGGGTTACTTTCATATTTCACACCTTGTCATTCTACAGTTACCCACGCAAATCATCATCTCCTCCCTCCCCTGGCGGGAAGGAGTTAGAGGGAGGGGGAAATTTCACCCTCACCCTAGCCCTCTCCCATCAAGGGAGAGGGGATTTTTCTTGAAGACTGCCACGCCGGAGCCTGCCCTGAGTGAGATTCTTCGGTCGCTTCACTCCCTCAGAATGACAAGAGGCGAAGGGTTCAGGGTCAAGGTGACAAAAAGGGGTTGTCCTTCTGAGTCCTCATCCCTTATCACTCCGAGCGAAGAATCTCGTGCTTCAACTTAAGGTTCAACTCATCAAGCTGCTTCTCATCAACATAGGAAGGGGTATCGAACATTAGGTCAACCGCGTTTTGATTTTTAGGAAAGGCGATGACTTCCCTGATAGTCTGCTCTTTAGCCAGCAGCATGACCAGGCGGTCCAGCCCAATAGCGATACCTCCATGGGGTGGGGCTCCATATTCCAATGCCCTGAGAAAATGCCCAAAGCGTTCTTCTATTTCTTCCTTACTATAACCCAGAAGCTGGAATATTTTCTCCTGAAGCTGGCGGTTATGAATTCTGATGCTGCCACTACCAAGCTCACATCCGTTGCACACCACATCATAATGGCGGGCCTGGACTCTAGCTGGTTCGGTATCAAGCAGTGGTATATCCTTCTCTCGAAGAGCAGTAAAGGGATGATGCATAGGCTCCCAGCGATTAGCGGCCTCGCTCCATTCCAATAAAGGAAAGTCAACTACGAAGGTAAAAGCCAGTAAGTCAGCATCAACTAGATTAAGACGGCGTGCCATTTCACAACGTAACTCATCAAGTGCTTTATTAACTACCTCCGATTTATCAGCCACAATGAGCAAAAGGTCACCAGACTTGGCTTCAAACTTAGCGGCGATATTTTCTAACTGGGCTTGAGTTAAATGTCTGGCAGCCGCTGACTTGATTTTGTTTGAGCTGATAGCTGACAGCTGATAGCTCTCAGGTGGTAAGGCTAGGGTTATTAAACCTTCCGCTCCATGACCCCGGGCCAAATTGGTCAACTCATTGAGTTGATGACGGCTATAATGGGCACAGCCCGGAAGGCAAATTCCTTTCACCTTGCCATGGTTGTCAATGGCGGAGCGGAAAACAGCAAAGTCGGTTTGAGCCGCAATGTCAGATATGTCTTTAAGCTCCAGGCTAAACCTCACATCAGGCTTATCCGTGCCATACCTCTCCACTGCCTCCTTATAGGAGAAGCGTGGGAAAGGCTTTATTAGTTGCATTGCAGGCTTAACGGTCTCCACAAGTGAGGTAAAAAGCTCCTCCATAAGTTGCAATATATCCTCTTCCTCCACAAAGCTTACTTCTAAGTCAAGCTGGGTGAATTCGGGCTGGCGATCAGCCCGCAGGTCTTCGTCGCGAAAGCATTTGGCTATCTGAAAATACTTTTCCAAACCAGCTACCATGAGGAGCTGTTTAAGCTGCTGAGGCGATTGGGGAAGAGCATAAAACCTGCCCGGATTGAGGCGGCTGGGCACAAGGTAGTCTCGCGCCCCCTCGGGAGTGCTCTTAATCAAAATGGGCGTCTCAACCTCGATAAAGCCCTTGGCATCGAGGAAATCCCGGATGAACTTTACTATCTTGTGACGCAGGATGATGTTATCCCTCATTCTAGGCCTTCTCAAATATAAGTAGCGGTTCTTGAGACAAAGGCTTTCCTCAACTTCCACATCTTCATTGATGTAGAATGGTGGTGTCTCTGAAGGATTAAGGACAGTAGCTTTTTGGGCCATAACCTCGATTTTCCCGGTAGCCAATTTAGGGTTTTCTGTACCCTTAGGACGGGAAACAACTTCTCCTTCAACCTGAATTACATATTCATGGCGAAGCGAGCCAGCTACTTGATATGCCTCTGGTGATATTTGTGGATTGAACACCACCTGGACTATGCCACTGCTGTCGCGCAGGTCAATGAAGGCCATACCACCGTGGTCGCGTCGCCGATGCACCCAGCCAGCCAAAATTACCTTCTGGCCGACATGTTTTTCCCTTAATTCACCGCAACTATGGCTCTTAAGCAAAAAATACCCTCCTTTTATTAATCAGGCTGTTTAATTTTGCTTCCCCGTTCAATTTCAGCTATCTCGGAGGTGTTTCACCCCCAAATCTTTGTAGTTGCCTGATTTATCAGG
>JAGMBH010000115.1 GCA_023129815.1 Dehalococcoidia bacterium | reverse complement strand
ATTGAGCCATGTCGTTATCCTTCGGCCAATATAATTCACTGCTCTGGATGGCCTATATTATGCCGCATATTGCTGCCGGGCTGCCATGGCATGAGTTATTCGGTCAATGATGATTGCCAGCAATACGATGCAGAGTCCAGCCTCAAAGCCGCGTCCCACCTCAATACGATTGATGGCTAGCAATACCTCTAACCCCAAACCCCTTGCGCCGATCATTGAGGCGATAACTACCATTGCCAGGGCCATCATCGTTGTCTGGTTAATACCTACCATTATCGATGGAATGGCTAGAGGCAACTGGACTTCGAATAGTATTTGTCGCGAGCTCGAGCCAAAGGCTTGAGCTGCTTCGACCACGCTCTGCGACACCTGTCTTATACCTAGATTGGTGAGCCGGATGACTGGCGGCATGGCATAGATAATGGTAGCAAATACTGCCGGAACCTTGCCCAAGCCGAAGAACATCAGGGCTGGAATCAGGTAAACGAAGCTGGGCATAGTCTGCATGGCATCCAGCAAAGGCTTAAGCAGGGACTCAACAAGATTGCTCCGAGCCATAAGTATGCCTGTGGGAATGCCCAAGACTAGCGAGATAACAACAGAGGCAGTGATAATGGCAACGGTCATCATAGCCAGGTCCCAGTAGCCAAAGCTACCGATAAGAACCAGCAGTGCTGCCGTAACTAATCCTGCCCACCACAAGCGCATGACCCGCCAGGCAACAACCCCTACCAGCACAATGATCACTATCCATGGCAGCCAGAGTAAAAATCGCTCAATATAGAGCAGTATAAACAGAATAGCATGGCCAATAGCGTCGAATATGCCACCCAAGTTTGCTAAGAGCCAGCCCATAGCGGCGTCAACCCAGCCAGCCAACGGAACCTGGAGAAACTCAGGGAACTCGAGCATCAGTCTCTACCTCCTTCTCCTGAATCATGCTGACCAAAATGCTACTGGTGTGTACCTCTCCCGTAAACTTCCCCCGCTCATCGAGAACGGGAATAGGATATCTTGTAGAGACAGCCAGGGGAAACAAATCCTCCACCAGGGTATCAGCGGTGCAGGTGGGCAGGTCGGGCTCTAATACCTCCCTGATGGAATTACCTTTACCCCGGATTACCTCTACCAGTCGCTCCATAGTCACCAATCCCAACAGCTTGCCAGTGCGGGTTACCACGAAAGCATCATCCATGTTGCTGGTCCTGAGGGTGGCAAGGGCCGCTTTGGGCCCTTGCCATTCATAGAGGAGAATATTAGGTTGTTCCATAATACTGGCGGCTGTCAGCACCTTGGCTGGTGAGGCATCCATTACGAATTCCCGCACATAGGAGTCGCTGGGAGTAGTTATCACTTCCTCTGGGGTGCCAATCTGGATAATCTCGCCATCCCTCATGATGGCGATGCGGTTTCCCAGTTTCAGAGCTTCATGGAGGTCATGTGTCACGAACAGAATTGTTTTCTGAACCTCCGCTTGCAAATCCAGAAGTTCGTCCTGCATCTGCCGACGGATCAAAGGGTCCAGTCCGCTGAAAGGCTCATCCATAAGCAGTATCTGGGGGTCAGTGGCTAGGGCTCTGGCTAACCCCACTCGCTGCTGCATGCCACCACTGAGTGCACTGGGCGGGTAGTTTTCCCAACCCTGAAGTCCCACCCTTGCAATCACTTTCTGTGCCTGGGCATAGCGTTCCTCCTTGGCTACTCCCCTGACTTTCAGTCCATATGCCACATTGTCAATTACACTGCGATGAGGGAACAAACCAAAGTGTTGAAACACCATACTTGTGGTGTGGCGGCGCAAATCAATCAGTTGGGACTCATCATAGCTGCAGACGTCATTCCCATTAATCAGAATCTTGCCTCTCGTAGGTTCAATGAGACGGAGAATACAGCGAATTAGCGTGGACTTCCCGCTACCGGATAGCCCCATAATGACAAACAGTTCACCTTGATTCACTTTGAAGGAGATATCCCGTGCCGCTATCACATGGCCAGTTTTCTCAAGTATATCTGCCTTGGTTGCAGAACGCATTTCTGAATGGAGAAGTTGCTCGGCATTATGACCAAAAATCTTCCACAGTTCATTTACCTCAATGCAAGCTTCCCCATTCGGCCAGGATGCATTGTTTTTCAAAGCCGTGTCCCCCTACTTCAGTTTTTAATCACGATGTCTAGGGTAAAGCTGCTTTAACCTTGTCAGCCACATCTGATGGCACCCATTTGGTCCATAGTGACTCGTATTCCTGCAGAAACCAAATGGCAGCCTCATCTGTACTTGCCTCATTTGCCTGCATATAGGCTAGTACCTTATTGTTCTGGGCAGCAGTGGTTTCGTAGTTGCGGAGAAATTCAACTATATCAGGAGCGCTGTCCAGAAGACTGGCATTGACTATAATATTAACTTGAGTGGGGCAAAAGGCGCAGCCATAGGTTTCGGCATCGTATTCTGCCTGATCAAAAGGTGGCTCCTCTAGGGGAGTCATGTCGAGCTTACCTAGAACCCAGGTTGGTGACCAGTAGTAGCCAAGCCACGGTTCGCCTTTTTCGCAGGCAGCAACCATGGAACCAGACAGGGCTGCATCGGAGCCGGCGAGAAAGTCGGTATAGTACTCATCCAACCCGTAAGTCTTAAGCTTCTGGCTATTAATCGCCGTGCAGAGCCATCCAGGGATGGAGTTGATAAAGCGCCCCTTGGTTGGGTCCTCTGGGTCTTTAAATAGTTCCCAGTATTCCGGCAAATCAAAAACAGATTTCAAATCAGGAGCCATAGGCTCTATACCCCGCTCTGCATCACCTTTAATAACGAAGGTTGGCACCAGCCAGCCCTGCCAGCTATCGGGGAAGTTACTGCCCAGGTCAACACAATCACCGGAGCCGATGGCTTCATCATAGACCTTCTGGATATTTTCCGTCCAGCTTTCCATATTTATATTAATATCCCCACTCCTTAAACCTACCCATCCGGCAGCTGTCTCACTAGCGATGAAATCCGTCTCATAGCCATAGCCATGCTCGGCAATGAAAGCGGCGATACGGTTATGTACCTGGGCACTATCCCAGCTAAGGTCATGGAAGATGAGGGTTGGCTTTTCTGCTGCCTTAGGCGCGCAACCAGTAAATGGTATCAGGATAAGTAATAGTCCAAGAGTAACCATAAAAATCTTGATGCCTAGTTTCTGCTTTATATACATTGATATTACCTCCTTATCTGAGAAAAATTTCTTACCGGCATAACAAATTTCTGTCTGACATACTCAGCAGAATATGACTGGGGGCTTTAATCAGGGGAGTAAATAACCTTTACAAATACAGGCTGGGATAAAAATTGCGTGTGAGTCTTGGTGCGTCAAGGAGAGATCAAGAAGTGCTTTGTAGCGAAAAGATATATCTGTATCTGCCAAGTATGTCGCTTCCTCATATTTCTATCATCCTCCTTTCACTTTACTTGACTGTGCCACAGCTATGACTAAGATTGTTTTTAATATTACAATCCTTCAACTTTGTAGCACACTGCCTCCATTTCGCCCAAATCCTGCCATAATCTATTGTAATTAACTCGCCTCTCGGAGAAGCTACACCAGGGGAATAAAGTAGCTCACTATGTCCAGTTCCTCATGTTGCAACTTGCATCTCGCTACTCGGAGTAGCTCCTCCCAAACCGCCCTGCAGTATCAAGCTTTTGACCTCTACAAAAGCGTTCGCTTTGTTATACGCTATCAAGAAATGAGAGGCATGTCAAGATTTTGTACTTGTCTTGGTGATGTTCTATGATTTTGTCACCCTGTAACTGTTCAGGGAAAATGTCACCCTATGAAAGAGATGGCGAGATTGAGCCGGAAGGAACAGAAGAAGTTGATTGTACTAAATCATCTAGGCAAGCTAGCTGTGGTGAACTTTCTGGAAAAAGAGGAGCGTCTGAGGAAAAAGATAGGCTATTTCTCCATCGCCAAATTTTTTATGGAGCTTCCCCTTGAATATTCTGAGCCTCCTAGTAAATTCCTCCGGTGAGAAAAGCTGATAGGAAGACCACGGTTTTAGGGCTGTCCTTTCTACCAGTGCCTCGATGGAAGGGAATCTGAATGTGGGAGCAAACTCAACAGCAGCCACTACCGCAAAACCGTCATTCTCAAAGAGGTATCTAATCTCTTCGATTGAGGGAATTCTAGCCGTATCTCTTTTAGCCAGTCCTGGGAATAAAGCTATGTCAAGCTGGCTTTTCAATTGCAAATGAGAGGAGGTTACTACAAGCACGCGAGCCTCCGCTTTAGTAACTCTATAAACTTCGGCTATCACCATGGGCAGATTCTCGAAGTAGTGCAATACTTGAGACATCAACACAAAGTTGAAAGCATGGTCTACAAAAGGAAGGTAATGGGCATCCCCTTTAGCTACAGAACAATTAGTTAGAGCTTGCTGATGCATTTTGTCTTTTGCACTAGCTAACATAGCATCAGTGATATCCACACCATAAAACCTTGTCTTGGGTAAACGTTGGGCAAGGGGAGCTAAATAATATCCCGGTCCGCAGCCTATCTCTAGAGCATCTCCTCCCACTTTCCCATAGTGCAGCATGTAACCTAGCAGCTTCTCGAAATCCTGGGACTCCATGCGCCTCTTGGCATCGTAGTCTAAAGCAAGTTCACTTAGGTCGACAGATTGCAGATTACTCATATCTTTTTTCCACCAAGAAAGAATTAGGGATAGCGTGGTTTTTAGGATTATCCGGCCTTGTCTTTTTGCGTCTCTGTATCCTTCGCCCTCTTGGATACACTATCCTTATATACCCTTGCCAGGCTCTTGCCATGCTGCGGTATCTTGGTTTTTTCCTTTATCCGCTGCTTTTGCCTTCGTTCCTGCTTGGTTTCTTCCACTGATTACCACTTAAGCTCGTATGAGCCGAGGATAAAATCCAAGTTTTCTTGAAGGGTGGAGATGCTTTCTTTGGGAAGGAGGTTTTCGTCTAAGTCAAGGAGCATTTTTGTTTCACCTCCAGGCGAGCCTATGATATGGGCACTGCCGCACTCTTTCTGTTTGGCCTGGGTCTTGAATACCAAAGTGACACGGGATTGTGTTGCGCCGCTGGGAAGAGGATACGTTTGTAGCTTGGCTTCGCTGGCTATAATTCCCTGTTTTTGCACCAAGTCTCGTATTTCATTGTGAAGCATCTCAGGGTTTATACCCCGGTAAGTTTTCCTAATTTGCATAGTCATTTTATCCTCCTATGGCATATTATACCACTTTAGATAGCAATTCTGCCCATAGGATTTGCTGCCTTGGCGGTGGTTACCTTGAGAGTTACAAGATTCTTCGCTGCCTTTTCACGGAGTTTACCCTGAGCGAGATTCTTCAGTCGCGGAGTTTATCCTGAGCTGTATCAGATTCTTCGCTACGCTCAGAATGACAGCAAGCGAAGGGCTCCCTCAGAATGACGAGGAGTGAAGGGTTCAGGGCTTTGGCTGACAGTGTTCCTCACAAGGGCTGATAAGTGGTATAATCTGTGACCGAGATGAAGAAGGAGTTAATACAAATTTTGGCTTGCCCAGTATGCAAAGGGGAATTGCAGCTCAAGATAGATAAAGAAGAAGGGAAGGAAGTTATTGCTGGGTCTTTGTATTGCCCCAAGTGCCAGTATTCCTATCCCATCGTGGACGCAATTCCCAATTTGTTGCCACCAAGCAAGTAGCAAACTTAACTCAGGGACTATAAACCACTCCGCTAGTGGGAGACTCCCAAACCTCGACACATGCTAATTTAATAGGCGACTCTGAAAAGCGAGGCTGGAGTTCGCTGTATATAGTGGCAGCAATGTTCTCACAGGAGGGTTCAATCTTATCGAATGGTGGCACATCGTTGAGGTAAGCGTGGTCAAATTGAGCTAGGGCTTCCCTTAAGTAGCGCTTTATTTGGGCAAAATCGTAAGCCAAGCCATTTTCATCAAGTTTTGTGGCCTGTAGGCGAGCTATCACCTTAAAGCGGTGTCCATGTAGTTTTTCACACTTTCCACGATAATTTCGCAAATGGTGCGCCGCATCAAAATGCTCTTCCACGAATAGTTGATACATTAGAGAACCTCCTGGTTGTATTTTCGCACTTCGCTATATCCTTTTATATTGCTAGCTAGCTCGGTGATGCTCTTGCCCAGCTCAGGATGAACTAACTCTGGAGCGATCTCGGCTAGGGGTACGAGGACAAAAGCTCTATCTGCTAAGCGAGGATGTGGAATAGTTAAATTCTTGGTTTTAATAATTTTGTTGTCATAGAAAAGGATATCTATGTCAATAGGGCGGGGTGAATTGGGAAAGCTAGGAATTCGGCCCATTTTGCTTTCGATAGTTTTAGCTAGACGGAGGAGTCCCCCGGGATTCAAATTAGTTGTAATGCAGCATACCAGGTTAAGGAAAAGTGGTTGTTCTTTATAGCCTACCGGCTCAGTTTCATAAATAGATGAAACTTTCTTGAGGTTTACCTCTTGAGAAAGCAGTGACAAAGCCCAAGTCAAGTTTTTCTCCCGGGCTCCTAAGTTTGAACCAAGGCAAAGATAAGCACTGGGCAATTTATGGCCGACCTCTGATAATGACGTCACTCATTTTGCAAACACGTGCTATCTCCTCGATGTCATGCACGCGGAAGATGTCAGCGCCTTTGGCGATACTATGGCTACAGTGGCCAAGTTCTTTCGGTTTACAATTGCTATGATGGGACACATCATTGATTATAGCAGAGCAAGCTATTAAAATAGCAATCTAAATAAGTAACAATGGAGGAGAGATGGGAAGTGAAGAGAAATTAGCCCAATTAAGCAAATTCAGAGAGGAAGCCAAGGCAGGAGGTGGGCCTAAGCGTGTTGAAGCACAGCATGCTAAGGGGAAATTAACTGCCAGAGAGCGAGTCAATCTTCTATTTGACGCAGGAACTTTTGAAGAAATTGACCCTTTTGTGACTCATCGCTGCACTGACTTTGGTATGGCAGAGCGGAAGTATCCTGGTGATTCGGTGGTTGTTGGCTATGGCAAGATAAATAGTCGACTTGCCCTCGCTTTCTTTCAGGACTTCACTGTTTTCGGTGGCTCATTATCAGAGGCAGCCTCTCAAAAAATTTGCAAGGTGATGGATCTAGCGGCGAAGAATGGTGCTCCTTTTGTTGCTGTTTTGGATTCTGGAGGGGCACGTATTCAGGAAGGAGCCGATAGCCTTAAGGGCTATGGCGAGATTTTTACGCGCAATACCCTGTATTCTGGGGTCATCCCTCAGATTTCAGTAATAGTTGGTCCTACTGCTGGGGGCGCTGTTTATTCCCCGGCTATTACTGACTTTGTCTTTATGGTTAAAGGTTTGGGGCAAAGTTATATTACTGGCACTGAAGTAGTTAAAGCTGTAACAGGGGAGGAGGTCAGCTTGGAGGAACTAGGTGGCGCTGTGGTAAATGCCACTAAAAGTGGCAATTGCCACTTTGTATATGAGACTGAAGTGGAATGTTTTCAGCAGGTGCGTAGATTATTAAGCTTCCTCCCCCAAAGTTATAAGGGAAAACTGCCTTCCGTAGATAGCGATGATGAGCCTAACCGCACAGATGAGGAACTGCTTCACATTATTCCTGTTAACCCTACTCAGCCATATGATATGAAGAAGATTATTACCAAGGTGGTGGACAATGGTGACTTTTTAGAGGTGCATCAAAGATTTGCTCGCAATTTTATTGTTGGTTTTGCGCGCCTTGGTGGGCAAAGCGTGGGCATTTTAGCTCAACAGCCTATGTATCTGGCTGGAGTCTTAGATATTGATGCTAGCGATAAAGCAGCCAGGTTCGTTCGTTTTTGTGATTGTTTTAATATTCCCTTGGTTACTCTTGTTGATGTTCCGGGATATATGCCAGGGACAGACCAGGAATTCAGGGGCATTATCAGACATGGAGCCAAAATCCTTTTTGCCTATGCTGAGGCTACCGTGCCTAAGGTGAGCGTAATCATTCGCAAAGCTTACGGGGGAGCTTATATCGCTATGAGCAGCAAGAGTCTGCGAGGAGACATTAACTATGCCTGGTCTACAGCGGAAATTGCTGTGATGGGTCCTGAGGGGGCAGTCAATATTATCTATCGTGATGAAATCAAGAAATCAGCCAATCGGGAAGAAACAAGGCAGAGGCTAATTCAAGAATACCGGGACAAATTTGCTAATCCCTATGTGGCGGCAGCTAGAGGCTACATTGACGATGTCATTGACCCTCGGGAAACACGTCCGAAGCTAATTAAGGCATTGCAAATGTTACAGAACAAAGAAGTTTCTAACCCATCTAAGAAACATGGTAATATTCCCCTATAGCGATAAAAAAAGCAAAAATTAAAATGCAAAAATACAGAGCAAAAACCAAGAAGGTTTGCATTTTGAGTTGTCATTTTGGTTTTTGATCTTTGACTTTTAATTTTCCGACAATGGAGTGTCCCAAGGATTGAGAGGAGTAAAAATAATTAGCGAGGTGTTAAAGCATGAGTTTAGCCAGCAACAAAAACCCGGTGAAAATCACCGACCTTAGCTTTCGTGACGGGCATCAATCTTTACTAGCTACACGAGTGCGGACTGAGGACTTGGAAGCTATCGCCCCGGAGATGGATAAGATTGGCTTTTGGTCTATGGAAGTCTGGGGTGGAGCTACCTTTGATGTGATGACTCGATTTCTGAATGAAGACCCCTGGGAGAGAATCCGCATCCTGAAGAAGGCAATGCCTCATACCAAACTTCAAATGTTACTTCGGGGGCAGAATCTCGTTGGCTATCGTAATTATGCTGACGATGTAGTTACTGCTTTTGTTCACCACGCTGCCGATTGTGGCATTGATGTTTTCCGTGTTTTCGATGCCGTTAACGATGAACGCAATTTTGAAACTGCCTTTAAAGCCATCAAAGAGCGTGATAAGCACATTCAGGGGTCATTGTGTTACTCACTCACGGAACGAAAATTAGGCGGGTCTGTTTACAACATTGATTACTATGTTAATAAAGCTCTTACAATTCAAGGTATGGGAGCAGATAGCCTGTGTATTAAGGATATGGCTGGACTTATTGCTCCGGACGATGCTTATAACTTGATTAAAGCTCTGAAGCAAGCTTTGAAGATACCTGTTTGCCTTCATAGCCATTTCACCAGCGGTATGGCATGTATGAGCTATCTCAAGGCTATTGGAGCTGGGGTGGATATTATTGATACCTGTGTTGCTCCTCTTGCCCTACGCAGTGCCCATCCAGCAATAGAACCAATTGT
>JAGMBH010000114.1 GCA_023129815.1 Dehalococcoidia bacterium | reverse complement strand
AAGACCCCACTGGTAAAGGCAACCAGGGGAAATAAAAGCAAGGTAATGGCAATAATGGCAATTAAAACCTTCTGATTGCTGACGTGCATGCTAGTCTAAGTCCACTGTTTAGGTAAGGAATTATAAAGTAAAAGGGCTAGGCAAACAATACCTGGTGATATAAGAGACTGTATTCCTCTTCTTGTAATGAAAAGAAAACTCACTACATGAGAGGTTAGGTGAGGGAGTCTTCACCTCGCTCCCTCAGAATGACAGGAGACCAAGGGCTCGCAATGACAGAGGGCGAAGGGTTCAGGGTCAGGATGACAGTCGGGCTGCTAAACGACCGCGTGATATAATAGCCAAAGAATTATGATTGAGGAATTCCTGAGCTGGAATATTTCGCGGGAGCTGATAATTGTAATTGTATCGGCTTTGCCAGTGGTGGAGTTGCGAGGAGCTTTGCCCATAGCTATAAACTTGTTCCATATGCCATGGTATAAAGCCTTCTGCTTCGCCGTTATCGGCAATCTGCTACCTGTGCCAATCCTTTTACTGTTTTTAGACTCGTTGGCTAAGGCTGTTAGCCGCGTGGAGGTAGGCCGAAGGCTAGTTAACTGGGTTTTTAGCCACACCAGGCGACAAGGGAAGACCATTGAAAAGTATGAAAAAATTGGTTTGACATTGTTCGTAGCCATCCCCCTTCCTATAACTGGCGCCTGGACTGGGTCAATCGCTGCCTTCCTGCTCGGCTTAAGATTACGGTATGCCTTCCTATCCATTGTTATAGGGGTTGTCATTGCCGGAGCAATTGTCACCAGCCTGTGTCTGCTTGGCTGGCTGGGAGCGGTAATCGCTGGCGTAGGACTGGGGGGCTTAGCTATCCTTGGTTGGCGGAGAACGTAAGTCTGCTACCAGGCGTTTGTGATCTCGTTCAGATAGATGGGTGACACCTGGGGCAGTTTTTTTATGCCATTGTGAGAAAAAGGCGGGGATGAACCCCGCCACTACGGTTACATTTCGTAGGGTCGGGGCTTGTCCCCGACCAGGGTATGGTGGTGTGGCAATCTCAGGGCTTGCGGCCCTTGTTCCAAGCTTGCTTGGGATTACCCTCGTGATGGGAAGGAGAAAGGGCAATGTGTCACCAATCACGTGGACGAGTACAGTTTGTTGACACTGGATACTTAGCAAAGTATAATTTTTAGCAGCGATGCGGATAAAGTTAAAGACAGAGCAATTGAAAGGACTATCTCAACAGCTTCCCTTTGAAGTAGTGTTAGAGCAACCGAGGGACGTAAGAGGTTTCCTGGAAATATTAGGACATAATATGCCTTGGAATGAAACAGGTTTAAGCAAATTTGGTGACCCGATCAAAAAACCATACAGAGTAGCTTTCTCCGTTGAAGCAACTGATGGCGGTTATATTTGTGATGTTCATCCCGCTTTCGCGTGTTATATTTCCCATCTTTTGACATCGGAGTAAAAGAGCCATATTCTTTTAATCGCACTCAATGGGCCGTTAGCTCAGATGGCAGAGCACCTGACTTTTAATCAGGGTGTCGTGGGTTCGAATCCCTCACGGCCTACAACCAGAACCGGCGGCTTACGTTGTTTGTAGAATTCTAGAGGGAGGTTAAGAATGGCAAAAGCGATAATTACTCTTACCCCTACCCATTCCAAGAAGTTTATAGCCATGGCAATAAGCCGGATGGAAGCAGAATCATGGCAGCCATAATGGCCCAAATGGGCCTTGATGAGCAGGTACCATTTTTGAAAGTAAGGAGGCAACAAAATGGAAAATCAAGAGTTAATCAAAAGTTGTATTATGCGTGGTGGTACTAGTAAGGCCATTTTTTTAATGAGAAACGATCTTCCGAAAGACGAGGAGCTTAGGGATCGTATTATCCGACGCATCTTTGGGGCTCCCGATATCCGCGAAATCGATGGATTGGGGGGAGCCGACCCATTAACGAGTAAGTTAGCCATAATCGGACCGTCAAGCCGAGAAGATTGCAATGTCGACTACCTTTTTGGCCAGGTGAATATGGTGGAGCCCATGATTGATTACGTGGGAAACTGTGGAAACATCTCATCGGCTGTAGGCCCCTTTGCCATTGATGAAGGGCTTGTGGGTGCTATAGAGCCAATAACGACAGTTAGGATACATCAGGTAAACACCAACAGCGTTATTATTGCCAAGGTCCCAGTGAAAGGCAATAAAGCTGAAGTCGAAGGTAGCCACGCTATTCCAGGAGTTCCCGGAACTGGTGCAAAAATAGTTTTAGATTTCTCGGACAGTGCCGGGGCTATCACGGGTAAACTTCTCCCCACAGGAAATGTTACCGATGTTCTACACGTAGAGGACGAAGGAGATATTGAGGTTTCTCTTGTTGATGCAGCTAATCCTTTGGTCTTTATCCGAGCGAAAGACCTAGGCCTTACTGGTGCCGAAACGCCTCAAGAAATAGACTCTAATGCGGAATTGCTAGCAAGGATTGAAAAGATAAGGAGTTTTGCAGCACAAAAAATCGGTCTTGTGGATGATTGGAGGAAGGCAACAAGCAAACGGCCTTACATACCATTTTTCGCTATCTGTGCTCCTCCCATGCCTTATAGAGATTGGACTACTGGCAAACTGGTGAATGAAAATTCCATGGACTTATCTATTCGGCTACTTTTCATGCAAAAAATGCACAAGACTTACCCTGTCACAGGAACAATTTGCACAGTAGCAGCCGCAATGATTCCCGGCACTATAGCAAACCAGGTAGCTCGGCGCGGAATCATTGAGAAAGGCGAGCTCCGTATCGGTCATCCTGCAGGTGTTATCATCAGTGAGGGTAAGGTGGATAATGAAAATGGGGCTTTTGTGCTTAGGAAAGCGACAGCGGACAGAACAGCTCGATGTTTGATGAAGGGTTATGCGTATATTCCGAAGAATATTTTTAATGAAAAATTCGAGAAAAGGTAAAAAATGCCAGAAATAAAGGAAAGGCTCTTAGAAACAGATGTTTTAGTCATTGGCGCTGGTGGTGCGGGGTTGCGAGCTGCCATCGAAGCCCAGAATGTAGGTGCCAAAGTTCTGATTGTCTCGAAGGGAGACTTTCCCTCTGGTTGTACGACTGTTGCGATGGGGGCGATGTCAGCGGCTTTTGCTAAGCAAGATAGTGCCGACCGCCACTTTAGGGACACGATCCGTGCAGGTTGTTATCTGAATAACCAAAAATTAGTGAGAATACTTGTAAATCATGCACCCGAAAGAGTTAAGGATCTTGAGCGCTACAGGACTGAGTTCGAAAAGGAGGGTGAGTGTTACAAGCCTTTTCCGTTTACTGGCAATTCAGTCCCGCGGGGTGTTTTAGCGCTTGAGCCTTACCATGGAGGATATATCAAGGGGCTGATTGAGGAGGTGAAAAGGCTCGGTATTGATTTCCTTAGTCACGTGATGATAACTGATTTGATCAAAGAGAAAAATGCAGTTGTGGGTGCTGTAGGTTTAGAACTCGAAACAGATACCATTTTAATAATAAATGCTAAAGCGGTAATTCTTGCTACCGGAGGAGCTGGGAATTTATATCCTTTTACAACCAATCCATCTGATGTCGCCGGAGATGGATATGCTCTGGCATATAAGGTGTGCGCCCAGTTATCGGACATGGAATTTATACAGAGCAGGGTATGTATGATTTATCCTGAAGCGATGCG
>JAGMBH010000113.1 GCA_023129815.1 Dehalococcoidia bacterium | reverse complement strand
TGACCACTGCGTGCTGACTGCTTCTTATCATGCCTAGTCCCCAGGGAAAAAGGTGATTATTTCCTCGCCTTTTTCCGTCTTATAGGAAGCATAACCGCGGCTTAAGCAGCAATCAAGGCAAAAACGTTGACTCTGCTCCCCCACATCATCAATCACTAAATAACGCTCACCATATTCCAGAAATCTATGACAGATGTCGCATTGCACTTTGCTTATAACGATACAGCCACAACGCAATTTAATCTCCTTCAGCAGGCTTTGTCTAGCCTGCTACAAACTTCGCTTCCCATTAAAGGTATAAGACGCCTAAGAAGGTATCACCCTGTCGTCCAGCAATAGCAGCGGTGAAAATAGGCAAAAACAGACATAGCCGATAATTATAGCCCTTATTTACAATTCCATCCACCCGTCTTGACTCCAAACTGTCACCCTTGTATAGTTTACAACAATTATCTCTTCGAAGAAGAAAAAAATGCCTCAGCTTAAATTCAAAGAAATGGTGCCAACATATGGGTTTGACGACGTAGCCCTTGTCCCTGGCGATGTAACCATCAACCCTGACCAGACAAATATAAATTTTACTATTGGTAATTTTAAATTCTCCATCCCCATCCTAGCCTCAGCCATGGATGCTGTTGTTGATCCCACCTTAGCCATCAAGTTTGGCAAACTGGGAGGCCTAGCTGTCCTCAACCTCGAGGGAGTACAGACAAGGTATGAAAATCCTGACGAAATTCTGGAGCAAATTGCTCAAGCTCCGGAAATCGAGGTTACTTCTCTGCTGCAAAAGATTTACTCCGCACCTATTAAGGAAAATCTTATCGCTGACTGCATCAGCAAGGTCAAACAAGGAGGCGTCACCTGTGCCGCCTCACTAACCCCAGCCAATACCAAACGACTGGCTCCAATAGCCAAGGAAGCAGGGATTGACGTGCTAGTAGTGCAATCTACAATTACCACCGCCAAGCATATCTCCAAGAGCTACCGAGGGCTTATCTTGTCCGAATTATGCCAGATGCTGTCCTTGCCCATCATAGTGGGCAACTGCTGCAGCTATAGCGCCGCATTAGAGTTAATGAGAACAGGGATTGATGCCATTTTAGTCGGCGTTGGTCCTGGAGCTGCCTGTACCACCAGAGAAGTCATCGGCGTTGGTGTCCCCCAGATAACTGCCACCATGGATTGCGCTGCCGCTAGAGAGACTTATTTTAAAGAAGGTGGTAAATATGTATCAGTCATAACTGATGGAGGCATTCGCATCGGCGGTGACTTGTGTAAAGCATTTGCCGCTGGCGCCGATGCTGTCATGGTTGGTTCACCACTAGCTCAGGCTACGGAGGCTCCGGGTAGAGGTTATCATTGGGGTATGTCTCAGCCTCACCCAGCATTGCCTAGAGGGACACGTATCAAAGTTGGCACCGCTGCTCCCTTAGAGCAAATTCTCTTCGGACCCGCTTCTGTTACCGATGGCACGCAAAACTTGGTTGGTGCCTTGCGCACCAGCATGGGAATCTGCGGTGCTCGAACCATTAAAGAAATGCATAAAGTTAAGATGATCATTGCTCCAGCTATAAAGACAGAAGGAAAATACTTCCAGGCAACCCAAAGTATTCCTTGAATTTCTGAATTTTTAAAGAAACGCACTAATACAAAACCAGACTCCAAAACCAATCAGCACAAAAGCACAAACACTAAACACAATCTTCTGCACCTTTGGTGTCCACCACTTCCTCGACTTAAACGTACCCGCAGAGAGAACCTCATACCAGGTTAAATCGCAAAGCCAGTGCACCAAGGTGAAAAGAGCAATGCCAATAAGCCCAAACTTGGTAGCGCCAACTATCAGGACTATGCCTATAGTCACCCACCATATATAAAAAGCGGGGTTGGCTCCCGTGATCACAATGCCAGTGACTAAAGAACTAGTTGGCAGCCCGCCTATTTCTCCAACCGCATTGCCAGCAGTTCGAAACACCCGGAAACCCAGGTAAAATAACATCAGGCCGCCCACTATATATATAACCTTCACAACCTGCGGAGAGCCAATGAAATGCCCCAACCCCAAATAAATTGCTGCTATGAGCGGTATCTCGATGACAGCATGCCCTACGGCAATCAAGGCACCGGCATTTTTATCACCATAACCTTTGGCTATTGTGGCGGCAGTAAGTGGCCCTGGCAGCATAACACCAGTAAGGGAAATACCAACTGCCGATAATAGAAATAAACCAAGGCTTGTCTCCATAATTTATTGGGGCAAATGCAGATTTAGACTAGATTTCCTCCTCTTCCTCCTCCTCAGCGGCTATGTCCCCTCCATAATGAGGAAGCACCACACCCACCTTGCCTCGTCGGTGTTTAGCCCTTTTAGGCAGATTATCAATCACTTTCCTTAACTCTGTGAAAGCTTCTACTGGCTGTGCTGGCGGAATAACTATGCCATCCATCCCAGCCTCCCATAAATTACCGAGCTCGGCACTTGTTATCAGTGAAGGTAAAGTTACCACAAGCGGCTTATCCAATAACTCACTGAACCTTCGGCAAATGAGCAGATACTCCACAGTAATAAATGACTCCCGGCCTCTGTTAATAAACACACCGTCTACCTCAAGAGCATTAATAGCTCTAACCAAGCCCTGATCCAACGAAGGTTCTATCACCAGAAATTTACCCGCCCCTTCTCCTCGCAGTGCTGCCACAGATGCTTTCATATCAAAAACTACAAAGTCACAGCCTGAGTCAACAAGCTCAGCAGCCCTCTTTTTGCTCATCCCCTTTGTAACCACTCCCAGAGGAATATCGCCCATAGCCTTGACCATTTCCTTCAGGCTTTCGACCTTGGAATTTTGGTTCAATATCAGCCCAGCATCCACATTGCTATCAGTTAAGGCATCAGCTTCTTTGACATCTACCCCAGCCAAACCGGCAACAAGCAGCATCGGTGAGCTTTTCAGTTTGCTGGCAGCCGCATGGAAACCTATGGGTGATGCTGAAGACTTGGAAAGGTTATGCAATTTATCCACAAATTTGCTCATCTTACCTCCAAAGCCAGCGGTCGGATTCGAACCGACGACCGGCGGTTTACGAAACCGCTGCTCTACCCCTGAGCTACGCTGGCACGAGATTAGTATAGCTGATGGGATAGGCTCTGACAAACGGTTAAACTCAAATCGCCAAAGCTACTCAGATAGGGGAGTTGAACAACGGTTTTCTCTAAAACAGACTTCAGAATGATGAGCACACCAATCTATATATAGCGTCCTAATTATAGTTATTTGCAAAAATCAGTATAATTCTCCCTCCCCTGGCGGGAGGGAGTTAGAGGGAGGGGGACTTCACCCTCACCTTAATCCTCTCCCATCAAGGGAGAGGAACTTTATACGAGACTATGCGGTTAACTATAATTGCACAAAAACCCTCCCGACTGAGCCCTCAGGGCGAAGTCCTGTGCTGGGATTAAATCCTAAATCCTAAGCAATATCTAAATTCAAAGATAAAAAATCAAAATTACAAATCAAAGCTCAAAATTAAAATTGCGGGCGCTCTTGACCATCTATTTCGAATTTTGCTCTGTCATTTTTCCTTTTGCATTTTGATACTTGAATTTATTTAGAATTTGCCCGTATTCATTCCTCTATAGTTATTCGCATTATGGTGTCACCCTGTTCAATTTCTTCCAGGACATCCATTCCCTCTATTAGCTGACCAAAGACTGAGTGCTTACCATCAAGGTGGTGCTGGGGTGTATAGGTAATGAAGAACTGGCAGCCATTGGTATTGGGGTCAGAATTAGCCATTGACAGGGCGCCGGCAACATGGGTATGCTCGGTGAATTCATCAGCAAAGGAATAACCAGGAGTGCCAGTTCCAGTTCCCGTAGGGTCTCCTCCTTGAGCCATAAAGCCTGGTATTACACGATGGAATGTGGTACCGTCGTAAAACCCCTCGCGGGCAAGGAAGACAAAGTTATTGACAGTCACTGGAACATCACTGGCGAATAGTTCCAGCACTATATTCCCCTTTTCTGTCTCAATGGTAGCAACGTACTGCTTACTGGTATCAATTGTCATCGGTGGTGAGGCTGAGTAAGTTTTAGGCTTTGGCTCTCCACCAGCGCATGACGCCGAAAGAAGTGTTGTCAGAATCAAGATGATGCCAGCTATTCGGAACAGACCGCCAGTTGTCATAAGCTTACCTCCTTCTCTCTTATAAAGCTGTTCAATTTTGATTTCTCGTTCAATTTTGGGCATTTTGGGAAACACTTCACCCCGGATTTTGTAGTTGCCTGATTCATCAGGCACAGTTGCCCTGTGTAGTAATCTTCGCTACTACACAGGGCAACTACATTTTTAAACACCCTCCCTTATAAGGCTGTTTAGCAACGCCCATCTGTCACTCTGAGTAAAGCTAAGAATCCCTCTTCTCACTTGCAAGGGTCTTCTCCAGCTCAGCAATTAAATAAGGGAGATCTTCGATAACCGTTTGATAGAGGATATCAAAGTCAATGTCGTCATAACCGTGAATCAGACGGTTACGCATCCCAATGATTTGTAGCCAAGGAATGCCACCATACTTGGCCTGCCCTTCCGGGGAGACGCGGTTAGCTACCTCTCCAACAACCTCGATCAATCTCACCAACGAAAGGTTGAGCATTCGCTCGTTTTCGATGTTATGCCTCGATTTCCCGGCTGCCAATTCCACCGCCTCCTTTGCAGCGTCAAGCATATGTCGCAATCGGATTAAGTCATTCTTTGGCATATTGCACCTCTGCTATTCTAACCACCTCATCGCGGAAATACCTGCTCAAACATTGCGCCGTGTTTATATCCACCTTACGCCCCCCAAATAATTTGGAAAGCTCCAATTCCATACTTGCCAGACGGATAAATCCGGGGACATGCCCCGGCTCAAATTCCACCAGTACATCCACATCGCTCTCAGGGCGGAAGTCCTCACGCAGGACCGAACCAAATAAAGAAAGTTTACGGATATAATGTTCCTGGCAAAATTCAGCTATATTCTCTCGAGGAATATCGGTTTGTATCTTCTTGTTCACCATAGCATCTTAATCATTTCTCAGAGGCATATTCCTGACCGGAGAAACTCACCACCATTCAATCTACCAGCTTTTTTTGAATTGTAGCACGAATTTTACTAGCTACCAAGAATTTGCCTGCTTGATGAAAACTATAATCAATCACAAAATTCCTTATAATCCTCCCTCCCCTAGCGGGAGGGAGTTAGAGGGAGGGGGAAATTCACCCTCACCTAACCTCTCTTGTAAGGAAGAAAAATTCATTACATGAGAGGTATTTTTTCATGATACTATGCGGAAGACTATAAGAATTCATGTGATATGCGCCCGGTTATATCACCGGGCGAGTAACCCTGGTTCGACAGTCTCTCTCTTAGAGAGACCGCTTCTTTTTCCTAACGGAGTTTGTTAAACGTTCTGCTATTCCGAAAAGAAGCGCCAATCGAATTCTAGAGAAATTATAGGGACTATCTTTGAGAAATCCGTTACACCGCTCAAGCTCTGGTTTTATGCTATCTTCCTGATAAGTTCTACTCGCAGTGGCATATCAGCCAAGCAACTTCAACGGGAATTAGGAGTTACTTACAAAACAGCTTGGCGTATATTCCATGCAATTCGCTCCCTACTACGAGAGGACAGCAAGCCTATGTCTGGCGAAGTTGAAATAGACGAAACTTACATCGGTGGGAAAGCTCATGGCAAGCGTGGCCGTGGTGCTGGGAATAAGACCCTTGTATTCGGCATGGCACAACGACAGGGCGACCTGAAGGCCTTTGCAACTAGCAACGTCAAACACTCAACTATCTATCCTATTATGAAGCAGCATATCTTACCCCAAAGTATGATTTACACCGATGAATTTAGCACATACGACAGCTTAAAGAAACAAGGTTATCATCACAAACGGGTGCATCATGCCTCAAAAGTCTACGTTTCTGGCAATGCACACACCAATACAATCGAAGGCTTTTGGAGTGTATTAAAGTGTGGTATTGATGGCGTGTATCATACCGTAAGTGAGAAGCACTTACAAGGTTATATCAACGAGTATAGTTTCAGGTATAATCACAGGCAAGATGATAAGCCTATGTTTAAGACGGTTTTGGAGAAGATTTAGGCTTTTCTATTCGGCGACAAGCCTTCTTTAGGGCGAAGCTAAAGCTCTTCTTTGTAGTAGAGATTTGCTTTATGTCTATCGGTTTTGTCATGGCTCTATAATACGCAACCTGTCATCGAGTCCTAGGCTTATTTGTAGAGCTTTATCGACTTCGTCCATTTTCTCTTTACTCAGTTTACCACACTTATCACCCAGTCGTGACTTTTCTATCGTCATTATTGTTGCCAAATTAATATTACAATCCTTCGGTAACCCACTCTCCTGAGCCGTTACAGGCACAAGGAAAGGAAATGGCTTCTCTGGGGCAGTACTACAACTAGCAACAATTGTTGTTGGGCTGACTTCATTTCCAATATCATTTTGAATTATTAAGGCTGGTCTTGTGCCTATTATTTCAGTACCCCTACCAGGACTCCAATCTACCCAATATAATTCCCCACGCCTACACTTAATCGCCATTGCCACATTATTTCCACTCAGGCAAGACCTCGTGTGCTATTTCCATAGCTTCTCTCGCAACTTGCAGGTTTCCCTCTGCCATGACTCTATAACCCTCTACCATCTCCTCACGTAAACGCTTATCTGCAAACTCCTGCAAACACGTAGAAAACACTTTGCTACGACTTACATTCCACTCGTTTGCAATTTCATCGATCAATGCGATTAAGTCACGAGGCACACTAATAGTCACCTTCGCCACCTTCACAGCCATAACTTTCCTCCTTACATTATGTTATGATATATTCGTAGTAAAAATATAACTTAACAAAAATTATTTGTCAATTTGCGTTGATGGGATAATCACGTAAAATTATTAAAGAGGGAAAGGGAACAAGACCGCCAGTTTTTATATTTTCAGAATTAATCGAAATCGTTGGGTAAAGAATTTGTGCGTGTCATAAATGGCGTGCAATCCCAATAGTGCGCCACAAAATAGAAATTATGGCGTGCAAGCAATTTAGTGGGACATAGATGGCTCGCAAATTGGTCTTCTGTCCACTATCCCCAGAAAAATGGCTTGTAGGCGATATTGTGCATCATAATCGGCAACTTTTGGCACACAAGAAAGTTTGTGGGACATAAATGAGACACAAAAGGCAGTTTGAGACTGCAATGCAACGATATTCGGCAGAAATAAAGAGAGGGTAGTCAGGTCTGGCACTGCCGCAGCTAAAGTATTGCACCCCGAAAATTTGCCTGCTTGATGAAAACTAAAGTCAATCACAAAATTCCTTATAATCCTCCCTCCCCTAGCGGGAGGGAGTTAGAGGGAGGGGGGAATTCACCCTCACCTAACCTCTCCTGTAAGGAAGAAAAATTCATTACATGAGAGGTATTTTTTCACGATACTATGCGGAAGACTATAAGAATTCATGTAACATGCACCTGGTTACATCACCGGGGCGAGTAACCTTGCTCCGGCGGTCTCTTCCTCGTGAAGAGGCCGTTTCCTTTTCCCTATGATTCTCAATGCATAAAGTATATCTTCAAATGGCGCCAAGGCATATTAGGTCGGTGAAGCTTGAGGATAGCCTGAGACTTTATCGCAGGATTGCAGAGGCAGAGGACGTGCCACCATTGGGAGAGGGTAAGCAAGAGGAAGCGTCAGGGTAAGCGTCACGATAGAGGAGTGGTAATATGACTGCGGGCTAGCAGACCTGAGCTACCTTGGTGGCAGCAGCGAATGAACGGGGCATGCTTCAACACCACAGCCAAGTATCGAAAGGTTGCTGGGGAAGATTACCGCAAATGGTATGAAATCCTGTGGAGAAAGATTGTTTAGTGAGTGACTGAACTACCCATAGGTCACAACATAAGCTTTTGTTTATCTTCAGAACCAACCTGCCTGTATTGTGCTCTAGGACAAATATTTTTACCTACAACGATTTTATCCACAACCATTGCACGGTAAATGAGTATTAGAGTTTTGCCGTTAATGCTTGTGCAAATTCAGTTTCATCCGGAGGATAAACGTTAAACCAATCGTAGTCGTAGACCCGTTCTCTTTCAAAATCTGGATTTTTAACTGTAATTAGACCTTCGCCAGGTACACCCAGATACTTTTCCACTACCAATACAGTCAGTGGAGGTAATCCGTTTAATTCACAGTAGTTCATAATAGGGCCTAAAAATTGGCCCTGGTCCCCGCTCCTTTAAACCCAAGAAGCCTTGAAAGTTTCTCATAAGTGATTGTTTGTCTGTTGTAGGCCAGCCCAACAAGAATCTGCCAAATCTGAACTGCACGGGATTCAACTGTTCGTATTGAATCAAAAGTTTTCATACTGCTCCGACTTTTCGGAATAAGTCATCTAAAATCAGAATAATTATACCATAAATCACAAGTAAACGTCGAATAGAATTTCATGTCCCTGTTAATGTCCCGATTCCAAGGGCCAATGAAGCGGTAGTGGCCTGCTCCCAACAGTTTGTCCAGTTGTAATGTTAGACTATGGATTGAGAAAAGGGGGTTAAATGTTCAGGAAAACCTACCCTCCTGAACAAATCATCAACAAGCTGAGGGAAGCTGAGGTTCTGCTCACTGAACACGCATAGCGAGGGCATAACAAGGTAAACGAGGAGAGTGGCTCCACGGCCATTCTCCTCTCTTTGGTTATATATACCTAGGAACTGGCGGCTGCCAAAACAACGTCATACCCTACTAACAGGACGTCGAAAAAGCTCTATTGAGCTTAAGTATGCTTAAGTGGTAAAATGGACTCAAAGGGTTAATTATGGTTGAGAAACGTAATCTACTACATGAGCTGAATATAAAGGTCGATAGAGAGTCATATCCTGATGGTAGGACTGATTCACTTCTGCGACATTATAACGAAGACATACGAACCTTCCATGAACTGATTAATACCAAACCTGAAGAAGCAAAGATTCAATCATACCTTGAGGAGCATCCAATTATACTTTTACATGCTATGTTGGATGGTTTTTACCCTGCTGCGTCAACACGTTCAGCTCTTTTTGCTAAAGTGAAATTCGGAGGGCAGTATCAAGCTGATTTTGCCTTCTGTAGTTTAAATTCTATGGGTGCTTGGTGGACATTTGTGGAATTGGAACGGTCTGACGTTCCGATATATACAAAGGGTGGTAATTCATCAAAATATCTAACACACGCAATCCGACAGGTTATGGATTGGCAGGCTTGGCTTGTTGACTACCCTGAATATGCAAAATCAGAACTGCAGAAACTTTTTAAAGACGATACCAGAGAATACTACTATGCAGACTACTTCCGTCGATCATGTAACACTATAATAGTAATAGGACGGAGAGCTAATCTGTCCCCAGAGACAAATCGTCGTAGAATACAATTGTGCTCTGAGAATCCGCACCTTGAAATAATAACGTTCGATAGGCTCTTCGATGACTACGATGTAGATAAGGAAAAAGATTTAGACGGGGCCAAGGATGAAATGAGAAACGTAGGAGAGATACTATAGAGCTCTAGACAAGCCGTAGGCTGACTTGACGTTCCCCGCACCGCTCCCCCCCCTCTCGTTTTTGTTGTTCAAAATGTTGTCGACGACGAAACACAGCGACTAACAAACAGCCATTTCAATCGTGATTTAAGATTTCGGGTAACAGCCTCAAACGATACTGGGACAGAAGATTACGAAACCGCTGCTCTACCCCTGAGCCACGCTGGCAACGAAATTGGTATAGCAGATGGCAATGATTTTAGCTAGCAGCCTTACGCATATGCTAGGGCATGTGCAGAGGATATAGCTCAGACCTCCGCCTTCTCTGGCTGGAAGGGATGACTATCACGTTCGAAATGCGGCAGGTAGTTTTCTGCTGCGTCCGTCCCCTGAATCCAGCCATTTTCTAATCCCAGCTTGTCAACCAATTCAAGGACTTCGGAATACTCTGAGGCAGAGATTTTACGACATAGCTCGGCTATCTGGGTGGCTAGATGCGTGGGATAATATTGAGACATGATACTTACAGTAACGTTGGGCGAAATATCATGCACCAGCCAGGTAAGCGAATCGTAACTGCCTGCCAGTCGATTGGGGAGAATGAGATGACGTATAATTAATCCTCTCTGAGCCAGCCCCCAGCCATCTAATACCAACTCATCCCCGACTTGCCGATGCATCTCCAGAATAGCCCGGCGAGCTCGCATCACATAATCACTGGTATGAGAGAACTTTGCTGCTAGAGCATCAGAAGCATATCTCAAATCAGGCAGGTAGATATCCACAATCCCATCCAGCGCCTGGAGGGATGCCACAGAATCATAGGCGTTAGTGTTATAAACTATGGGCACCCTGAGCCCCATAGGCACCGCTTCCAAGACTGCTCGAACTAACTGAGGCACAAAATGAGAGGGCGAAATAAAACTGATGTTGTGACATCCTAACTCATCTTGAAGATATACCATGCGTTCAGCCAGAGTATGAAAATCCATCTCCCTAGAAGCTTGGTATTCTGGATCCTGGCTAATGTGATAGTTCTGACAATAAACGCACCTCATGTTGCAATTACCAAAGAAGATAGCTCCGGTCCCTTTAGTGCCTGAGATAGCTGGCTCCTCGCCATGATGGTCACAGACCGCAGAGACGATGGGTAAATATCCAGAATGGCAAAACCCTTGCTCATTTTTTAGACGGTTGACATGGCATTCCCTGGGACAGATATCACATGATGCCAACTGCATTTCCAGCGCCTCAGCCCGGCGCTCAAGCTCGCCGCTACGATATAAGCGAAGATATGAAGGTTCCATTCCAGGCATTCCTATACTTTGGTTTTATCCCTCATTGAGGATTAGCTGCCTCCCAACCCTACTATTAGCAATTCCTACCCTGTAGGTCTTCTAATTCCTGGTAGAAGCGAATCATAAGTTGAGTTAGCTTATTCCCTTCGTTTAATCTGAAGATTTTAGTTTGCTTTCCCAGAGGCTCTTCCTCCACTATGCCAATTCTTACCAAGTCTTCAATTACGCGGGAAACGCTGGAATGAGATAGACCTGTTTCCACAGCAAGCCCTGATAGATATGTGATTTTGCCTCGATTCTTTAATAGCGTCTCTAGAATAGTTATCCGTGCACTTCGTCCAAGAACTTCTTCGAATATTCCCATAAAAGCCTCGTTGCGTAACATAAGTTTCTCATAAATTAGCAGGCTTGTCAATAATGCTTCCAATTTTGCTATTATTCGAAAAAATTGACAAAATAAAGAAAGGTCCGTATAATATTCGGAGTAACTATTTTGCCATAGGTCTGCCAATCAGTAGAGCAGGCCAAGGAGGATTTAATGACAATTAGAATCGTTACCGATAGTGCATCAGATATTCCAAGCGAGGTCGCACAGAAGCTAGGGATTAGCATTGTGCCCTTAACAGTCTCTTTTGGAAAGGAGGTTTATAGAGATGGCATTGACCTCAATGCCGAGGAATTCTACTCCAAGTTAGTTCAAGGCAAGACACACCCCGTAACTTCCCAGCCATCGATAGGAAATTTCATCGATGTTTACAAGGCGATTGCCCGGAAGGGCGATGAGATAATTTCCATTCACCTTTCCAGTAAGCTGAGCGGCACTTATAATGCGGCGTCACAAGCCAAGGAGGCTATGACGAAAGACTGCCGCATTGAGGTTGTGGATTCTAAATCGGTGTCCATGGGCACAGGACTCACAGTCATTGCCGCTGCCAAAGCAATTCGAGATGGAGCTAGTTTCCAGCAAGTTATAGATATAGTGCATCATAGCATTCCACGAATACATCTGCTGGCCTTTTTCCAGACACTGGAGTATCTAGAGAGAGGGGGGCGGCTAGGCAAAGGCAAGGCACTCCTCGGCACACTGCTGCATGTAAAGCCCATAATTATAGTCCGGGATGGTGAGGTTCAGCCATTCGGGAAGACGCGCACCAGGATGGGTGCATTACGGTGTTTATATAATTTTGCCGAGTCCCTCCTGCATATCAGAGAGCTATCCATTATGTATACCACTATCTTTGAAGAGGTGAAAATACTCGCTAGCTTGTTAAACCCAATTTTTCCTCAAGCTCGCATCCTGACGGCACAGGTTGGTTCTACATTAGGCACACATACTGGGCCAGGTACCCTTGCT
>JAGMBH010000112.1 GCA_023129815.1 Dehalococcoidia bacterium | reverse complement strand
GCCTTGTCTTCACAATGGTCGATAACTGGCAAGCCAAGGGCGCGGCTGTAATCCATGGCACTACGCATAACTTGTGAACTCATTACAGGGTCGCCATCGTCGCTAAAGCCAACCACCCCAGCTTCAGCCAGCTCAGCCATTGGGCAAATTTCTTCGCCTTTCCTCCCTTTAGTAATACACCCTATAGGGAGAACATTAACAAAACCTTCTTTGCTTGCCTTCTGTTTCACATAATCTACAGTTACTCGATTATCCAGTGGTGGATTCGTATTTGCCATACAACAGATAGTAGTAAAGCCGCCTAAGGCGGCGGCTTTTGTCCCAGTAGCAATAGTTTCCTTATCCTCAAAGCCAGGCTCACGCAGATGGCAATGAAGGTCTATGAAACCAGGGCAAATGACTAAGCCCGTAGCATCGATTACCAGACGTTGCTTCGCTTCGAGATCCTTCGCCGCACTCAGGATGACAATGCCTCCTAACTGCATAATCTTGCCCTCGTCAACAAGTAAATCACCGACTTGATCTAGACCTTGTCTAGGGTCAACTATACGGCCACCATGGATAAGCAAGGGAATAGAATTGTTATTCATCATCTGACATAGCTGCTAGGCTTAAATCCCCGAGTCTCAGCTTCATTTTTGGTATCGAAAATAATCAGATTTCCTGGTTTGATTCTTCGAACCAGCCAGCTGTCAGCGCTATGGTATTTCTTATTCTCCAATTTCCCTTCATGCCAGTCTGAACTGGCGATATATTGAGGCTGCAGCTCATGTTCACAATAGACGCACCTCAGTGTTAAAGGCTCGAGGCTTACTATTTTGAACTCAGGCTTTATATACCTTATCTCTGTTTCTTGGTTTGACACGCAAAGTGGATTAGGGCACCTGACTCCAGAATCCCGCCTATAAATGGGATAGTCAACTTTTTGAATAAAGGAAGCGTCTTCTTCGGAAATTGTAACTTCCTTAGCCCCAAACAGTAGTGCTATGAGTGCCATTCTGACAGGCACCCCGCGAGCAGCTTGCTTGAAGTACATGCTTCTGGGGTCGGCATCCAGCTCATAAGCCAACTCGTCAACACGAGGCAGTGGGTGCATAACAAGTGTTCTCTTAAACTCCTTTTCCTTGAGGAGTTTCTTATCCACCACGGGATAACCCTTCTTCACCCCCTGTCTTTCTACTGCAGGCGCATGTCTTTCCTTCTGAAACCTGGTAACATAGAGGGCATCTACCCCCGTCTTCAGCTCGACTTG
The DNA here is from genome assembly GCA_023129815.1 of Dehalococcoidia bacterium. Lineage (GTDB taxonomy): Bacteria > Chloroflexota > Dehalococcoidia > GIF9 > AB-539-J10 > 20-14-all-45-10. The sequence goes on along the minus strand of JAGMBH010000112.1, from coordinate 1,982 downwards.
AATACTAATATCAGGCATCATGGCAAGTTGGTGTGGACTACTTGGCGTCATGTATATGGCATCTACGGGGAAAAGTCCCTCTTTAGCTACTTGATCCAGAGCCTCATACCTTTTCAGTTCACCTTTATATTCCGTAGTTAGCTTCCTTAAGACGTGATCCGGCATCCCCAGTCCTGACCCAGGACAGAAAAGGATGGTTGCGCCAAACCTAGCTAGCACATAAGCCAAGGAATGTGCCGTTCGCCCGTATTTCAAGTCACCCCACAGGGCAATTTTCAGACCCTTAATTGTTTGCCTCTCTTTCTTAATGGTGTAAAGATCACATAAGGTTTGGGTTGGATGTTCATGACCCCCATCACCAGCATTTATTACTGGTATGCCAGCGTAGTCGGCAACTACCCTGGCTGCCCCCTCCCAAGGATGCCTGATGACGATTATATCGGCGTAACTCCCAACTACTCTTGCCATATCAGCAATGCTTTCACCTTTAGCTAGCGAGGTGGCACCGATATCAACCGCACTTATGACACACCCCCCAAGTCTGTGCATAGCAGTCTCGAAAGACAGTCGTGTTCTGGTGCTTGGCTCGAAAAACAGGCTCGCCATGATCTTTCCCTGACATACCTTAGACTGCTCATTTACGGAGTCCGCCATCTCATCCGCCAGGGAAAACAATGCCTCGATTTCCCCGTTGGATAAGTCATCTATGGTCACTAGACTTCTATTGGCCAGACTCATCTTAAAAAAATCAAACATTAAAAATAAAAATTCAAAATTACCTTTACCTTTTGTTTTTTACATTTTGATTTTCTTTTATTGTCACCCTATTCACACCATCGGTTTCTTCAAGTTGAACCTGTATTTCCTCGTCTCTGGAGCTTGGTATATTCTTACCCACATAATCAGCTCGGATAGGAAGCTCTCGATGACCACGGTCAATAAGCACAGCCAACTGAACGGATTTGGGACGCCCCAAATCCACGAGGGCATCCATAGCTGCTCGAATGCTTCGTCCCGTATAGAGCACATCATCAACCAGAATTACTTGTTTATCAGTGATGTCCGTGGGAATATCGGTGTTCTGAGTCACTGGCTTCAATCCCAGATAAGAAATATCGTCGCGGTAAAGACCAATATCCAAAGCGCCTACAGGAATAGAGACTCCCTCATAACTTTGGATTGCATTACCTAACCTTTGAGCCAAGGGCACTCCTCGAGTCCACATACCCACGAGCACAATGTCTTTAGCACCTTTGTTTCTTTCTACAATCTCATGGGCAACACGAACTAAGGCCCGGCTCATATCCTCTGAGAGCATGAGGACCTTTTCAGGCATTAAAAAACCTCCCGCCTTCAAACTGGCAAGAGGCTTTTAGTGCGATTTGCCTTAACATATTCCCCCTTACCAGCCTCACTGGACTGATTTAAAGGCTTAGTTAATTTTACCATGCTTATGAAAATGATGCAACCCAAAAAGCTTGACAATTCAACCTCGGCCTTTTAGAATAAAATAAACCTAAACTTTACCTCACAGTTGTGAAAAAACTATCTTAATTTGCAGCTTTGTTATATTCCCAGCAAGCTATGGCCAAGTATATCTTTGTTACCGGTGGTGTAGTTAGTTCTGTTGGTAAGGGAGTTTCGGTAGCTTCTATTGGCAGAATATTGAAAAGCCGCTCTATTTCCGTCTCAGCGCAGAAAATTGACCCTTATCTTAATGTTGACACTGGAAAAATGTCTCCTGCCCAGCATGGCGAGGTATTCGTCACCCAGGATGGTGCCGAAACTGATTTAGATTTGGGGCATTACGAGAGATTCATTGGGGTCGATTTAACTCAGGCTTCTAGTGTCACTTCAGGCCAGATATATTCCTCAGTCATCGCCCGAGAAAGAAGGGGGGATTTTCTAGGTGGCACTATCCAGGTAGTTCCCCATGTTACCAACGAGGTAAAGAGACGCATCAGACAAGTGGCTGAAATTTC
>JAGMBH010000111.1 GCA_023129815.1 Dehalococcoidia bacterium | reverse complement strand
GATATTGAGGGACAGCCATTCCTCGAGGCTATAAGGCAAATGAGGAAGGAAGAAGGCAGGGACAACGTTCTATACATCCATGTCACCTTCTTACCTTACATCGCCGCCACTGATGAGATAAAGACCAAGCCTACACAACATAGCGTTAACGAACTAAGGAGAATCGGTATTCAGCCTGATGTTATCCTGTGCCGCAGCGATAAGGAGATATCCGAGGAAATAAAGGACAAGATATCATTATTTTGCGATGTTGACAGAGAAGCAGTTATCCCATTGGTTACCGGTGAGACTATCTATGAAGTTCCCCTGCTATTAGAGGAACATGGATTAGGAGATTTCATAGTTAACCACCTGGGATTGGAAGCAAAGGAAAGCAATCTGGATAATTGGCGAGATATGGTGGCTAAGCTAAAAGCCCCTAAAGAGCCAGTAACTATTGGTTTGGTAGGCAAATATGTCGGGCTTCAAGATGCGTATTACTCTGTCCGTGAAGCATTATGTCATGCAGCTCTAGCCTATAATCGCGAAGTAAGGATAGAATGGCTTGACTCGCAAGAGTTGGATATGACAACCAATGGCAATCTCAGGCAAGTTCAGGGGATAATCATCCCTAGTAGCCTTGGCCACCGCGAAATTGAAGGCATGATAGAAGCAGCCAAATTCGCTAGAGAAAAGGAAATCCCTTACCTTGGCTTATGTCTGGGAATGCAAATTATGGTCATCGAGTTTGCTCGTTACATTTTCCATACCAACAATGCAAATTCTACTGAATTTGATGCCGACACTGCTTATCCCGTAATTGACCTCCTCCCGGAACAAAGGGGGGTTAGTCAAAAAGGTGGCACTATGCGCCTAGGAACTTATCCCTGCCATCTGGTATCTGGGACAAAAGCCGCTCGGGCTTATAATTGCAAAGCAGCCTATGAGCGTCATCGTCACCGTTTTGAATTCAATAATGCTTTTCGCCAACCATTAGAAGAGGCCGGAATGACAGCCAGTGGTCTATCACCAGATGGGAAACTGGTGGAAATCGCTGAGCTCAAGGATCATCCCTGGATGGTATCCTGTCAATTTCATCCTGAATTTAAATCTCGCCTCGACTGTCCCCACCCATTGTTTATGGGTTTCATCGGGGCAGCCAAAGAAACGCTCATCGAAGGTGCTCAACCAAGCCTACTTATAAGTTAAGGAGGAACAATGAGGTTATTCTTGGATACTGCTAACATAGAGCATATCCGTCATGGAGTAGAATTGGGGGTCATCAGCGGAGTGACCACTAATCCCAGCCTCGTATCCAAGGAAGGCAAAGTTAATTACCAAGAGCTGGTTAAGAAAATTTGCTCCATTGTCCCTGGCCCAGTATCTACCGAGGTATTAAGCCAAGATGCTTCAGGAATGATAGCCGAAGCTAGAGAAATAGCTAAATGGGCCGATAATATTGTCGTCAAGATACCGGCTAGCCTGGAAGGGGTGAAGGCTACCTCAGTGCTAGCCAAGGAAAACATAAAGGTAAACTTCACCTTATGCTTCTCCCTGAACCAGGCTTTACTAGGAGCGGCAGCGGGAGCTACCTTCATCAGCCCTTTTGTGGGCCGACTTGATGACATTGGTGAGGATGGCATGAAGGTAGTATTTGACATCGCCCAATTTCTGTGCTACTATGAATTACCTACTCAAGTTATAGCCGCCAGCATTAGACATCCGCAACATTGTTTTATGGCAGCTAAGGCGGGCGCACATATCGCCACCGTACCATACAAAGTGCTACTACAAATGATTCAACACCCTCTAACTGATATCGGCATCAAGCGCTTTACCGATGATTGGAGAAAGGTTATGGGGGAGAAGAGGATTATAGAAACCCCGGCGAAATTATAGGCTAAACAGGGTAAGGATATTTAAAGGAGGCTTCCATGATAACTATGGCTCAACTAGAAAGTAAAACTCGTGATGAGCTAGAGGCATTAGCTAAGGAGCAAGGAATCAGCGGCTATTCCTCCTTAAAGAAGTCAGAGCTTGTCATCCACATCCTCAAATCGCAAGCAGAGCAACAGGGAAATCTGTTCCTAACTGGCATACTGGAGACCATGCCCGAAGGCTATGGCTTTCTGCGTCAGGATAGCTTTCTGCGCAGTGCTAAAGATATCTATGTGTCCAATTCTCAGATCCGCCGCTT
>JAGMBH010000110.1 GCA_023129815.1 Dehalococcoidia bacterium | reverse complement strand
CTTCGCTGACACCAACTTTCCCAGACAAACTCATCAATTTAGAAACGACCTCAAATGATTTATCCACCCGCTTGATTAACATGATAACGCCTATAGGCAGGGGACAAAGAGGGCTTATCGTCTCACCACCTAAGGCAGGCAAAACTGTGCTTCTCAAGAAAATTGCCAATGCCATCATCAACAACTACAACGATATCCATCTTATGATTTGCCTCATTGGGGAAAGGCCTGAGGAGGTTACCGACATGAAAAGGTCGGTGAAAGCTGAAGTTATAGCTGCTACCTTCGACGAACCGGTGGAAAACCAGACTCGAGTGGCCGAATTAGCCCTGGGGAGAGCCAAAAGATTGGTAGAGATGGGCAAAGATGTGGTCATGCTCCTCGATGGCATCACCCGCCTCACCCGAGCTTATAATCTGGCCATGCCTGGTAGTGGACGCACTTTATCCGGTGGTATTGACTCCGCAGCTCTACATCCACCCAAGCGCTTCTTTGGCACTGCGCGCAATACTGACGAGGGTGGCAGCTTAACCATCATCGCCACTTGCCTGGTAGACACCGGCAGCCGCATGGACGAACTTATATATGAAGAGTTCAAGGGGACGGGCAATATGGAGCTTCACCTGGATAGAAAATTAGCCGAGAAGAAAGTTTTCCCAGCTATAAATATCGTGTCTAGTGGCACCAGAAGAGAAGAGCTTCTACTAGACGAAAATACTTTAAAACAAATATGGTTGCTTAGACGCATAGTTAACATGGTAGCTAGCGATTCCCCCCACCCCGCCGAGGCTACAGAAAGAGTACTGGAAAGACTAGCCAAAACGAAGAACAACGCTGAGTTCTTAGCCACCCTATCCAAAGAAGTATAAGCTTACTTTTTGCCTTCAGCTACGTTCCTTCCATAACCAAGATGATGCCAGTAAGGCCAGTTTGTATTCCACGCCATTGCCTTTCCATAGACTAAGACTTTATAATCTCCTCATGAGCCCTGAAGGACCAAGTTGGATAGATAAAATTAGGCTCAAGGTCAAGAAGAACCTGGGCATGAATATCTTCCTCTGCGATAGTTGCCAATGGAATTGGAGAAGCGCTTGCCACCGTCCCGAGCGCCCCAATGCTACTTGGTGTCCCGATTACAAGAAAAAAGGAAAATAAGAATCACCGTTAACACTCTGCGGTAAACTAAAAAGGCTTCCTTCAAGATAAAGGAAGCCTTTGATTTTCTTATGGTGGAGGCGGGGGAGGGTCGAACTCCCCGTCCAGAAGAAGGTTGCCAGAATATACTACAAGCTTAGTCAGCTCCTTTTATCTCGTCTAGCTTTCATCTGCTGACCGAATCCAGCTAGACCAGCCGATTCTTTCTTAGCCAATCCCTATCGACATCAAGATTGGAGCACCTCGGCTTTGTGACACCCAATCCCAACCCGCCGAGGAGAAGCCAGGTTGGATGTGCAGCTTTAATTAAGCTACATTAAGCGAAAACAGGTTCGCCAGTTGTTTTTTGCCACTTGTTTTATGAGGTAAATGGCACCTCAACTTGCAATTCTGTAGGCCTTCCCCCGTCGAACCCACGCGCCCCCGAATTGCTAACCTTGCCTTCCTATCACCTCCTTTTAAGCTTCAGCGCTCGCTCTATTTCCCTTCCCGCCTCGCGGCGAGCAATAGCCTCACGCTTATCATAAATCCTTTTTCCTTTGGCAACCCCTAGCTCTATTTTAGCTATTCCATGTTTAATATACAGCTTAAGTGGCACTAAAGTCAACCGCTGTTGCATCACCTTGCCTGCCAGGCTATCAATCTCTTTCTTGTGGAGCAAAAGCTTGCGAGGTCTGGTAGGCTCGTGAGTATTATAGCTAGCAGCATCATAGGAGGCAATGTGACTGTTATATAGCCAAAGCTCCCCATTTTCTGGCTTGGCATAGGCATCACGCAAGTTCACCTTGCCCTCCCTGATTGATTTAATCTCAGAACCCTTAAGCACAATGCCCGCCTCAACTATTTCCTGAATATGATAATCATGATAAGCTTTGCGATTAACAGTTATCGTTCTGAAATCTTTTGCCATATGAAGATTTTATCATTGCAATAGAGGGTTGTCATTCTGAATGGGTGAGCCGAAGCCCTGAACAAAGTGAAGGGAAAACGGAATGAAGAATCTCTGAGACGTTGTCCTGAGCAATACGAAGGATTCCTCGCCTGCGGCTCAGAATGACAAAAGAGGAAATCACTAAAAACAATGTCAAAGAAAGGAGCATCTGCGTGATGACAACGAGCCGTCATTGCGAGACTTGTCCCGAGCGTCAGCGAGGGAACTCGACGAAGCAATCTGGTTGTGCAGTAATTTATAATGTTCTGCATAATATCTTGTAAATCCTCTCCCTTGATGGGAGAGGATTAAGGTGAAGGTGAATTACAAGGAATTTTGCCGTTAACTATATGAGGGTGTTTAAAAATGTAGTTGCCCAATTTATTGGGCGACTCTGCCTGATGAATCAGGCAACTACGAAAATTTGGGGGTAAAGCATCTGCAAAATGCACAGGATTGAACGAGAAATCAAAATTAAACAGCCTATATATGTTAAGGAGGGAGCATTTACATGAGCCGTGCTGATAGATTTTACTTATTTATAACCGTTTTCCTGGTTATTGCCATAATAGTTGGCGGTATGATGCTAGCAATAAAGCATAGCAAGAGCCAACCTGTGGAAATCGTTTTATCACAAACTGCGCCTCCTGAGCCAAGTGGCGAGGTTCATATCAGCGGCGCTGTGGCTAATCCCGGCATTTACTCTCTAAAAGAAGACGACACCATACAAGCTCTTCTCTCAGATGCTGGAGTTGAACCTGACGCCGACCTCAGCCATATCAAGATTCACATTCCACGGGAAGGTGAAAAACAATCCCCTCAGAAGATAGACATTAACCGAGCAGAAGCTTGGCTTCTTGAAGCCTTGCCAAGTATAGGTGAAACCAGAGCACAGGCTATTGTGGACCACCGCAATGAAAATGGCCCCTTTAAGCGCATCGAGGACTTGCTCCGGGTCAAAGGCATTGGCGAGGGGACATTTAACAAAATAAAAGATTACATAACTGTGTCAGATTAAAAGCTATTGCTTTCTTCGCTCTTAGCTCCTTCACACTAACTAGGAAACCCCCCTAAACCCACTGGCTGGGCTATACAAATGCTGAAATATTTCCAGGTTGCTCTACCCAAGTAGCTGAACTACTCATCAGGCATCTAAAGCTTTCCTATTCGGAATACCTTTGTGCCGCAAAGAGAGCAGACACCTTGAACTGCTGGTCTATTATTTTTGAGTGTAATTTGCCTGGGGTTCCTTATCACTACCTTCGTTCTGCACTTCATACAATAAGCTGTTGCCATATTACCCTCCTTATTCAAGATTTCCCATATTTCTACCACTAGAGCAAAGCCATGTCAATAGGACTTAGGTCAGGTTTTGCTCTCCAACTCCACTGGCTGGGCTTAAGCATGATGCCATTTAGGCAATCTGGGCTCAACGAAAATTTCCATTATCGGCTCCCATACCTATCGGTGAAAGTTACCTCGTCTAGTTTTCTCCTTGTCTTTTGGCAAGATTCTGCTGGGTGACCTATGGCGATAACGGAAAGGAGTCTCTCATCTTCAGGAACATTAAGAACCTTCTTTGCACTAGCTTCATTTCCGCTACCATAAGTCCCGATCCAACAGGCTCCGAGACCCAGGGAATGGGCCTCAAGAAGCATATTCTGCGTTGCTGCTGCTCCATCTTCGACAGGGTGGTTTGAGGCTCTTGGATTTACGGTTACTGCAATCCCGAGGGGAGCCTGCGAAAGAAATCTCCCCCAAGTCAATGTGTCCGCCAGCTTTTTCCTCATCTCCTGACTTCGTAAAACTATAAACCTCCAAGACTGACTGTTATTCGCGGACGGCGCCCATCTGCCTGCTTCCAGAATCTTGTTTATTTCCTCTTCGGAGACGGGGTCTGGCTTGTATTTCCTGATGCTCCTTCTAGTCTTAATTACTTCAAGAATATCCATAGACATTCACCCTCCAAATCTATTAGCTCGCTATATCATCTCTAAGCTTGGTGTATTTCTTATAGTTCCCTTTAACCAGCTCTACAGGATATTTGGCCTCATTTTTCTCCATCTTTTTCATAACAGCCCTAGATATATCAATGTCTGTGGTATTAGCTAAATTGAAACATAGTATTATGATGTCAGCTAGTTCTTCTTCCAACCTAGTGAACTTATCAGCATCTTTCAATAGCTCTTCCAAGTCCTTTTCTCTTATCCATTGAAAGAGTTCCAGTAATTCTGAAGCTTCTATGGTAATTGAGATAGCAAGGTCTTTAGAGTTATGGTATTTCCCCCACTCTCTATCTTCAACGAACTTCTGAACTCGTTTCTTAAGTCGTAGAATGGTAGTTGTTGTATCAGATAACTCATTCATTTGCTTGCTCCTAGCTGTGAGACCAACTCTCCAAATCCGCCGGCTGGGCTTCACTTACTCACCCAACATATTCCAAGTTACTGGCTGTGTAACCGCAACTTGTCCCGAATCTCCTGTTCTCGACGCTTCAGATTATCCAATTGCTTTGCAGCTTCCGCAGCCTCACCCATCCGCTCCTTACCTGTGATGAAGCTGCCTCTTGTCTTCCCCTTTGAGACCTCCGTCGGATGTCTTCGCAAGGCTTTCAATTCCCTCTCAGCCTTATCTATTTTGACCTCGATATCCTTAAGTTGCTTGTTAAGCTCTTCTTCTGTCTCCATAGTCTCATCCTTTAGTTACGTTTCTCTGCTTATCTTAGCCAAATTCACTTGGTTTGACTACTCATCAGATAAAGGTGCAGTTGTCCGAGTAATGGTGATTGTAGTCCTCCCTCTATTCCCCTTCCAATTCTTTCTTAGTAAAGTCATCAGCTGAACTTTCACATGCAAGCCTCTCAAGGATTTCATTCGCAAGGCGGCCAAGTTCTGTATAGCATTTGTCAACATTAGTCTCGTTTATCCGAAAGAGCACCTGTGTGCGATCTCCGACGACAATGATTTGTAGCCCCAACCCTTTTGCAGCTTCCCGAAGCTTATCAAGTGGAGCTGGTCGTAGGCGGTTGTGGCGTGCGTTAGCCCTCACTATTGTTACCCCCGGATTATTGATGCCAAGAAACCTGAGTAGTTTACTCTTTATATCTCTGCTAGGAACCATTTCCACTGCAAAGGGGACTATCTCCCATTCACTCTTTTTGAAAAATATCTCTACTAGTGGAGAAGTGCCCTTCAGTCGTGCTAGAAGTGCTTGTTCTCTCTCATAAAGTAGTTTGTCAATTCTATCCTTACTCCATAAAATAAAGTGAGCAAACACAATAGCAAGAGTGACCACACTAATGATATAAGTAGCAACCATCTCCTAATTCTAATTATACACCTTGAGCATTGCCCTCTCCTACTTAGTTAGATAGTGACGCTCATAGAAGGTTCCCCCAAAAATCCGCCTAGCTACTCATTAGATAAAGGTGCAGTTCGCCAAGTAATCGCATTTAACACACTCCAAATCCACTGGCTGGGCTATCTAATCCAAATTATACGCTCACCCAGCACTAAATAGAAGACGTCATAAAGAGAGTAGTATTTTGAAGCAATCTTAGACTAATTCCATCGCTAAAACCCAGAGGGCGCGGTGAAGTTTGAGGATAGTTTGAAGCTGGGTCAAAGACTTGAGCCTGCCAGAGAAAGTCAGTCAAACATTCCTATGTCTGCCCAGTTTGGCAGACCTCATTCGTTGAGAAACCCCATCTTCCTCTTCTTTTTCTTTAGTTTTTCCACGAGTCCTTCAAGTTCTTTTGGGCCAATAATATCCAACTGAATGCCCGACACATTGGCTACATTATAGAGAATGCTAGGGTGACTAAGAAAAAGAGAACGCTGATTTTGTCCCTCTAGTGAGTCTGCGACCCTTTTCAGCAGTGGATTAAGGATTTTGAAAGCCTTATCTTCATTATCAAATGGCAAGTCATATCTATGTTCAACTTGCTTACCGCTGGTGAGCAAGACAGTGAATACAACTTGTGCCGTTTCTCTTTCTTCGCTCATTAGTGTGGCCTCTTTTCATAAATATTCTCTCCAAATCCGCTGGCCGGGCTATCTAATCCAAATTATACACCCACCCAGCCCTAAGTAGAAGACATTATAAAGGGAAGTAGCTATTTTGAGGCAGTCTTATTTGGTTGGTTGACAAAATCCCCTTAAAATATCAGAGTCTCCTTCGAATCGTATGTACGGCGTTCGCGTCATATGATATATTTGAGCGAGAAGTTGATATGGCCACGAACGAAAAGAGCTACACTTTAGATAGTGTTAAACAAGACGTCAAATCCTTTTTCCAAGACGCTAACCATTGGGCATATCACTATGGTTCAAAAGCAACTTCATGCGGCAAGGATTCGGTATTCTATAAGAAACAGATACAAGTCATATTTGAAGACAAGTATCCACACGATATTACCGGTAAAGCAGTCAACGAGCTTATCAAGGATAGATTCTTGAGACAGGAACCCCGTACTTTTGGGAAAAGCAAGAACGTGCCTGTGATTTTCGTGTGTAGGCGAAATTTACGATACATATCTAATCAAATAAAGAAGAGAATCAACATAATGGAAAGCTTTAGCGACGACCAAATGAACGAGGGTGTAGGCAAATATGCTGAGATTTTGTTTTATCATATGTTTCAAAAGAACCACTTCAAAATAATAGAGAAGCATGCTAACACATTCAAAGGCAAGACATGGAGCAGGTCCACTAGAGACCTAGATTTCATCATAGAGAAAGACGGAATCAGTTATGGGGTAGAGATAAAGAATACGTTTGGCTATATGCCAGAGGATGAGTTTGAGGAGAAGCTTGATATGTGCCAATTTCTTGGTCTGTCGCCTCTGTTCCCAATCAGGTGTCCCTCGCCGCAACAATACCAACTCATGAAAGGGGTTGGCGGACTAGCCCTAAAGTTCAAGACACGCATTTTCCCACCAGGCAATCGAAGACTGGTAACCGACATTTGGAACCATTTCCGCCTCCCCGTTAATACCTGGATTGAGATACTACCGCACATCGAGACAATTTTCTTAAACCACCACAACCATACCCAATCAGTTAGTATTTAATAGAGGTAACAACTTTCATAGCTAATTTTTGGCGATTTTTGTGCGTTACTGATTTTTGCACATGACTCTTTTAGTCTCCCATCAGCACACACGCAAAATACCAAGTCCATCGGTCAATCGAAAGGGGGGATACCCTCTCTTGATATGTGGATACCCGTCTCTGACCTATTTGGATTTTGGGGAGAGTTTGAAGTTATATCGTGGGATTAGGCTCAACTAAGTAGATGGAAAGCGTGGAAGCTAGCGATTGTCCCATCGTTTCACTAGTCGCCTGAACTCGTAGCATCGTCCGCAAAGTCCTTGGCTCTTTTCCTTATCCGGGGCCAGTGGCTTTTCACAGAAGCCGCATCTACCTTTTTCTATCATACGGCATACACGACTTTTTGTCATTCTAGCACCTCCCTCAAGTATCCCCTTGGTTTGTGGTTAAGATTTTATACCCAGTGCTATTCTCCGCACAACATTAGGCTAGAAAGTCAGGAAAGCTTGGACATGGTGCTGAGATACACCAGTCGCTGAAGTTTGAGGCTTTATTATAGGCTTGCACTCAAAAATGTAGCTTTGATTTAATTTCTAGATACGGGCACACCTGTTTTACTACGACAGTATTCAGTTACTACAGCATTTTTGCCTTATCGGACTGGTCAGGTGGAAGGGTCGGAGCTTCGAATAACATCTTCATCTTTTGCGAAGTGCGAAGCATTTAGGTACACTCAGTAGGCCGCAAAACCCGCTGTTATGCAATGCTACTCAAAGCCTACTTAAATATTCTCATAATAAAGAATCCCAGCTATCTTATAAGTAGCTTCAAGCACCTTAATCGCAAGTTGGTCGATTTCTCCCCCAAAGATTATTTTGTATTCCTCCAATTTATCTTTTGCACCAATAACCCCTATATCTTTTCTAGTTGTGGCGAAATTCACCATCCACACGATATTTCCATGGATGAATTTATCCAAAATCTTCCTGCTTTGTTGCTCTTTGAACTTAAGTGTTTGAAACGCATCTTCAATTTCCCGTTCCGTGATGACCTCCTCCTCTTCTGTTCTTTTGATTAATCCAGCCAACGTTTCATCTTTCTCCAACTTTTTCAACCACTTCAATATAGCTTCAGGTAACTCAGAGTCACTGATATTTTCTTTTCTTGCCAACTTTTCGGCTAATCTTCCTCTTAGTCCAGACTCAATTGCGGTTCTACATAAACCAATTGTCCCTGCGGGAATTCCTGCTCTAAAACACATGCTAGCAAATGTCAAATATCTGAACATGTCCTTTTCACGCCAAATTTTCTCGAATTGTATACTTCCTATTCTATCCCTGTGCTTTAGTAATGCATTGCCAATATTATTATCTGCAAGCTCTCTAAGGATTTGCTGCTCATGGCAAACAGCATAATTATTCCTTAACATTCCATCTATCCACTCAATATCATTATCTTTGGGTGTAAATCCATAGTGAAAGGCCACTATCTTCTTTATCCGTTTTCTCGCTTCATCAGAGATTTCAGATATTTTTGTGTCGCTCATGCTCAGACCAACCTCCTATTATTGGACAAACCTTGCGAAGGACTGGAAGAAGGCAACTTCATCTAACAACCACGTAAACGGACTCTGAGTTTCCCTAATCCGCCCTAGCTGGACTACTCATCAAGCAAAGGCACCAGTATTGAAACACCGTCCATCACTCGTTTAATATCAACTGGGCAGTCATGGTAATTAAATCATCTTCCCAGCCTTTCTTTGATAACCGCTTGACTGTCTCTTTGATTTGCGCAGGCGTGAATAGTACCCATCCTTTTTTTGAGAAATAGTCCGCTATCTTAGCTTCATCCCCTGAGTGGACATGCCCAGCAGCTAGTGCGTAACTTATTCTGGTATCATCCCTTATCAAGCCTCGGTCTTGGTATTGTTTCTTAAGTTGCCTAGTCACCACCTGCCTAAACCTGCTATTTGTAAACAGCTTATATCTCGCTGCATCTTTTGGGTCTTCACCAGAAACTGCCTCATAATGAACACCATAAGAGCCGAGTAGAGACTTAGCCTCTATTAGTAGTAATTCGTTTTCCTTAACATTTAATGCCACAAGATCTATCTCTGGTGTTGGCATAGAAAACGTGCCAATAGCTACTTTATCTTCCTTTGAAATGGCAACTTTTACAGATTGCCTAACCCAATAACCTTTTTCTTCCAAAAATAGCTTTACTATAGTTTCAAACGCATTCATTTGCTCCTCCTTTCCTCAGGAAGGAGTTCTCATTCTTTATAAATGCCTGCGTCTTTAGTTTCCTTAATAAACTGCCTGAGTTCCCTCTTAGCTTCTTCGGAAACATGTCCTTTCTCTATCTCCCGCAAAACCCGCTCTCCAGCCTTAACAAGTCTTGTTCGCCAATCTGTGAACTGTTCCTCCGTTTCCCTTAGTTTCTTTTTGGCAGCGATAGTTGGCCATGGTGACCCTTCATACCTCATAGACGCTCCTCCCCAGACGATAGTAAAAACTCACACCTAACCTTGATTTACTTTTAATCATTTTACCACAAACGAATAAACTCATATTATAGGCTACGCAATTGAGTTTGATAGCCATCCCAACAAGTGCTAAACTTTGCTAGACCAAGGCAGATTAGGCGAACTCTGAGTTCGTCTATACGAATGTTGTACGCAACCCGCAGCAAGGACTGAGTTTTTGAAATGGAAGCTATTCCAAACAATCCGCCAACCAACAAACTTGGTTCTGGGCTAAGTGAGGCAGATGTTCTCGCTGCTGTCTCAAAATCTGGCTATCCATTGCAAATAATGGTAGCCAACTTTTTACGTCCGCAATTTCACGTCCAAGAAGAATGGAGCTATGTTGATAAAGATACACATGACCTTAGAACTATTGACATACTAGCAGAAAAACGGCTGTACGACTTTACCCAAGAACAGCCCAGAGTTCGTCCCACCCTAAATTTACTACTCGAATGCAAGCAATCAACTCTGCCATACCTGTTTTTCCTCTCTTCAAGTAAGCCTTGGGTTCCTCATTTCCCTGTTCTTGCTGGCTTATTCAGACATACACTGGTCTTAATAACGGACGACGATGCTTCTTCTTGGGAGTTTCCTATGTTGCATGCACTTGGACTAGACTCTCATCCTTTTATTGCAAAAGAACCTGAATATTGCATGTCGTTTACTAAGTGTGTGCGAAAAGGAAGCGATGTAGAGCTTTCGGGCAGCGAGTCATTCCACGGACTTGTTTTGCCCATTTTAAAGGCAATGCACCACTTTCAAATAGCTGCATCACCACCGAAAACGGCGTGCTACTTTGATTGCCATCTTGCAATTGGGATTGGGGTTCTTGATGCTCCAATGATAGGGGTTCGTGTGTCCGAACAATCTCACGATTTAACGCTTTTGCCTTGGGTAAGGGTTGTAAGACACGAAACTGACGAAATTTCAGGTTTGCAGCACTGGCCCAGATTGTTCGCAATCGACATTGTTCATAAAGATTTCCTTGAGGACTATCTTGATAAACACGTCCTCCCGTTTGCCCAAGAGTTTTCTGAGCTTACCATAAAACACCAACAAGTCCTTGCCACTGGTGAAGCGTTTGTAACGGGTATGGGAAAGGGAAAGAATAGCTGGCATAACATTGAACAGCGGCTCGAACCAAGAAAAATGAGTGCAAGAGTAAGTCGGTCTAAGACCATTGGGAAGAACATCTTCCGAGTTCTTACTCGTAGAAAACCGATAAACGAATAAGGCTGTGGGCTGCGTATAACACAGGCTTTGCGGCTCCCTTCGCTCACCTAAATGCTTCGCACTTCGCAAACGAGTAAATCTTTCTCTAGGATGATTAAACGAAGGGTAGATTGTTACCCAACGTCGTATCTAAGAAATAAGCACACCGCTTCAAAGTCATTTCCTAGCTAAAAGGTGGCTTGCTTTTGCCACAAGCGCTATTAACATGGCGTGGAACCTAAGGTGCAGATTCCCGCGGCGTAGAATCTCCGTAATTACTCATCAGGCAAGGGTGCGGTTGTCCAAGTATCTCACTTCAAAG
>JAGMBH010000011.1 GCA_023129815.1 Dehalococcoidia bacterium | reverse complement strand
GCTACCGCTAATCCTAAATCATTATGGCAATGAATGCTTACTACGGCTTTATGGATATTGGGCACATTAACTAGAATGCTTTGGATCAAGCTGCCAAATTCCTGTGGTGTAGCATAGCCTACAGTATCAGGTATGTTTACTGTGGTTGCCCCAGCATCAATCGCAGCTTCCAAGATATGATAGAGGTAAGCAGGCTCAGTGCGACTGGCATCCATAGGTGAGAACTCAACATCGTCAACATAACTTTTAGCTCGAGCCACCATTTTCTGAGCCATCTCCAGAATTTCCTCTCGGCTTTTATTAAGCTGGTAGAGAAGGTGGATATCCGAGGCAGAGAGGAAAACGTGGATTCGGGGGTGAACTGCCTCCTTAATTGCCTGCCAAGCTCTATCCACAGCCACAGCATTGGCATGGGATAAAGCGCAAATTATGGGACGCCGAACCTCTCTGCTGATAAGTTGAACAGCTTCAAAATCGCCAGGCGAGCTAATAGGAAAACCAGCTTCAATAACATCAACGCCAAGCCTATCCAATTGCTTAGCTATTTCTAGCTTTTCCTGAGCATTTAGACTTGCCCCTGCCGCTTGTTCACCATCCCTTAAGGTAGTGTCAAAAATAATTACTTTATCCATTTAATCCTCCTTGGTAGCCGACTCAAGGAGTTTTCTAGCTACTAGCTCCTTTCAGCCAAGGCATCATATCTCTAAGCTTTTTGCCTACGATTTCAATAGGGTGTTCTGCATCCCTCCGCTTCAGAGCATTGAAGCTGGGACGGCCAGCTTGGTTTTCCAAAATCCATTCTCTGGCAAAGCTGCCATCCTGAATCTCTGCCAGGATTTGCTCCATCTCCTCCTTGACTAAATCGTTGATAACCCGCGGTCCCCGAGTATAATCGCCATACTCAGCCGTGTCGCTTACAGAGTACCTCATGTAATTCAAGCCACCTTGATACATAAGGTCAACAATGAGCTTCAACTCATGGAAACACTCAAAATAAGCGATCTCTGGTTGGTAGCCAGCTTCCACCAAAGTCTCGAAGCCAGCCTTGACTAAGGATGATATCCCTCCACAGAGCACTGTTTGTTCACCGAAAAGGTCAGTTTCGGTTTCCTCAGCAAAAGTTGTTTCCAGAACCCCAGCCCTAGCACAGCCGATGCCTTTGGCATAAGCTAGAGCAATATCCTTTGCTTTACCCGAGGCATCTTGGTGTATAGCAACTAAAGCCGGGATACCTGAGCCCTCAATGTAAAGTCGGCGTAGTATATGCCCCGGGCCTTTAGGAGCTATCATGCTAACATCGACATCAAGAGGCGATACAATTTGTGAATAATGGATATTAAAGCCGTGAGCGAACATCAAGGTTTTGCCTTTAGCTAGTTCCTTCTTGATTGACTCATGGTAGATTAGTGGATGTAAATTATCTGGAGCAAGCATAACAATGATATCGGCATGCTTTGTTACTTCAGCAGCGTTGGTTACCTTAAAACCAGCGCTTTCTGCTGCTTTCCAGCCTTCACTGCCTAATGCTTCAGCGACAATAACCTGGCAGCCACTGTCCCTCAGATTCTGGGCATGGGCATGCCCCTGGCTACCATAGCCGATAATGCCAATCGTTTTCCCTTTGATTAAGTCTAAGTTAGAATCCTTGTCATAGTAAATTTTAGCCATAACACTCCCTCCTTCAGAGAAATCCTAATTTCTAATATCTAAATCCTAAACAAATCCTAACAAATATCAAAAATCAAAGATAAAAAATTAAAATTACAATTCAAAATGCAAAAAGGCTTTACTAAACTGATTTTTAAATTTTGCCCTGTCATTTTGCATTTTTACTTTTGCCTTTTGGTTTTCCTTTAGGATTTGGTGCTTCGGATTTTCACTGGGTGTCTCCACGAGTTAGAGCAACCCTTCCTGTTTTGGTGACCTCTTTAATGCCAAAGCTGCGGAGAAGTTCGAGTAGAGACTCTACTTTGTCCTCGTCTCCAGTGACTTCTACTGTTACTGAATCCGAGCTAACATCAACTATATTGGCTCTAAAAATATCCACGATCTGCATAATTTCGCTTCTTGTTGAAGCAGTAGCGTTGACTTTGATTAAGGCTAACTCCCTGGCTACTATATCTTCTTCGGTTATATCGGACACTCTAATCACATTGATTAGTTTGTCTAATTGCTTCCTGACTTGTTCCACCACTGCAGAATCACCACTGACAACAACAGTCATGCGAGATAAGCCAGGCTGTTCACTATGCCCCACAGCAAGACTTTGTATATTAAAGGCTCGGCGGCGAAAAAGGCTAGCTACTCTATTCAACACACCAGGCTTATCTTCTACTAAAGCTACTAGGGTATGTTTCGTATCAGACAATTTACTCCTTTTGTGAGATATTGCGGTGGCTGCTTACTATTTCTGCCTTTGGCAGTTCTAAAGTTTCGGATAAACTTCCCCCAAGCGGCACCATAGGATAGACATTTTCCTCTGGCTCAACAACAAAGTCGATAAGAAAAGCCCCAGAGTAATCCATTGCTTTCTGTATAGCCGGAATTACCTCCTCCCTGCGTTTTACTCTTATTCCAGGGATATCATAGGCTTCGGCAATCTTAACAAAATCCGGGTTCCAGAGTTTTGTATCAACATAGCGATGCTCATAAAATAACTCCTGCCACTGTCTTACCATCCCCAAATAGCCATTATTAATAATAGCTATTTTTACAGCAATATTCTCCTGCGTTATGGTAGCCAATTCTTGAATGGTCATTTGAAAGCCACCATCACCAGCGATGCACCATACCATTTCCCCAGGGCAACCAACTTTAGCTCCAATAGCAGCGGGAAGCTCAAACCCCATAGTGCCCAAGCCTCCTGAGGAGATGAAGCTGTTTGGTTTAGTATAAACGAAATGTTGTGCGGCCCACATTTGATTCTGCCCTACTCCAGTAACTACTATGGCATTGCCTCGGGTAGCTTCATAAATCTGCTGGATAACATATTGAGGTAAAAGCTCGTCATTCTGCCTAATATCCAGTGATGGATGCTCATACCTCCACTGTTCTAACTGAGAGAGCCAATCTAGATGGTCTCTGGAGTCGATTTCCTTATTCATAGCCTTTAATACATTCTTGACATCACCTACTATGGGCATATCTACCCGCACATTCTTTCCTATCTCTGCCGGGTCAATATCAATATGAACAATATGGGCATTAGGAGCAAAACCGCCGGTATTTGCCGTAGCTCGATCATCAAATCTCATGCCAATGGCGATGATAAGGTCAGCACTTTGCACTGCCATGTTGGCATAAGCCATGCCATGCATCCCCATCATGCCAAGACTAAGAACATGGTTTTGGGGAAAAGAACCAAGGCCAAGGAGTGTATTAACCACTGGTATTTGTGCCTTCTCGGCTAATTCCTTGAGCTCATCATGAGCCTGGGAAATAATTATTCCTCTACCGGCAATGATAAGGGGTCTTTGAGCTTGGTTAATAAGCTTGGCTGCCCTTTTGACCTGAACTGAATGACCTCGGGAGATGAACTTGTAGCCTGGCAGATTAACCTTGTCAGGATAAACAAATTCTACTTCCTCTTGCTGCACATCCCTTGGTATATCAATAAGCACAGGACCTGGCCTGCCTGTCTGGGCAATATAAAAAGCCTCCTTAACTGTTCCTGCTAGCTCAGTGGCATCGGAAACAGAATAATTGTGCTTGGTGATAGGAAGCGTAATGCCCGTAATATCCGCCTCTTGGAAGGCATCTTTACCAATAAAAGGCCTGGCTACTTGGCCGGTTATAGCTACCATGGGGGAGGAATCCATAAAGGCGTTGGCAATCCCGGTTACCAAGTTAGTAGCTCCCGGGCCTGAAGTAGCTATACATACTCCTGCTTTATGTGTTGCTCTGGCATAGCCATCGGCAGCATGGGCTGCCCCTTGCTCATGACGAACCAATATATGCCGAAGTTGGGGATATTGAGGGAGGGTATCATATAGCGGTAGCACAGCACCACCAAGAATACCAAAAATAACTTCTACACCCTCTTTAATTAAGCTTTCACACAAAATCTGAGCGCCAGTCTTCTTCATAATAGCTCCTCTTAGTCAGCAAACACTGCTCCAGTGCTGGCTGAGGTCACCTTATCAGCATAGCGTTTAAGATAGCCAGCTTTGACCTTTGGTTTAAAGGGAGGCAATAAGTTTAATCGCAGTTCTATCTCCTTTTGAGGTAATTCTACCTTTAATTTGTGGTTAGGTATATCTATTTTAACAATATCACCGTCTTTCACAGCAGCTATAGGACCCCTCTCTGCTGCCTCAGGTGAGACATGGCCGATAGCAGCGCCCCTTGTTGCTCCAGAGAAGCGACCATCGGTAATCAGAGCCACCTTATCATCCATATCCATGCCACTGACAAGAGAAGTCGGCGTTAGCATTTCACGCATCCCGGGTCCCCCTTTTGGTCCCTCATAGCGGATGATAATTACCTCTCCAGATTTGAATTCCCCTTTCATTATTGCCGTAGTAGCTGCTTCTTCACTATCGAAGACCCGTGCTGGGCCCTGATGGATTAGCATCTCGGGAGCTACAGCAGCGCTTTTCACCACTGCACCTTCAGGCGCTAGATTGCCAAATAATATACTAATACCACCGGTAATGCTATAGGGATTAGATAGGCTACGAATTACCTCTCTATTCTTAACTTTAGCTTCCTTTATCGTCTCGCCCACTGATTTCCCTAATACTGTTTGTGCCTCAAGATTTAGCAATTGGCATATCTCCTGCATCACTGCTGGAATGCCACCAGCTAAGTCTAAATCTTCAATGTGATAATCACTTGCCGGGCTTAATTTACATATATGGGGAATACGCTGGCTAATTTCACTTACCAAAGACAACGGGAAGGCAATACCTGCCTCATGAGCTATGGCCATAAGGTGCAACGTAGAATTAGTGCTGCCACCCAAAGCCATATCTACAGCGAAGGCATTATAGATGGAATCTCTGGTAATGACGTCTTTAGGCCGAATATCCTTAGCCAACACATCCATAACTTGCTGGCCGGCTTTATAGGCTAATTGGATTCGCCGCGCTTGTACCGCTGGTATTGTCCCATTACCAGGTAAAGCCATACCCAAAGCTTCAGTAAGGCAATTCATGGTATTAGCCGTAAACATGCCAGCACAGCTACCACAGCCAGGGCAAGCAACTCTCTCTAATTCCGCCAGCTCAGTTTCAGACATGTTTCCACTAATGGTCTCGCCCACCGCTTGGAAAACTGAGCTAAGGTCGGCTGACTTCGCTTGATTACCCTGATAAAACTTTCCCGCCATCATAGGGCCACCACTTACAAATACGCAAGGCAAGTTAAGTCTTACCGCAGCCATCAGCATTCCTGGTATTACCTTGTCACAATTGGGGATAAAAACTAAACCATCAAAAGCATGAGCCTCAGCCAAAATCTCAACAGAGTCAGCGATAAGTTCTCGGCTGGGCAGACTATACTTCATTCCTGGATGATTCATGGCAATACCATCACAGACCACTATGGTATTAACTTCAAAAGGCACTCCACCTCGACTGCGAATTCCTTCTTTCACTGCCCGGGCAATAGACTGCAAATGAATATGCCCAGGGACAACTTCACTGAAACTGTTAATTACCCCGATAAAAGGTTTATCCCAATCATCTGGGGAGCAACCTACAGCATGAAGTAATGACCTGTGAGGTGCCCGTTCGATACCTTTCTTGACCACATCGCTTCTCATCAGCTTCTCCTTTAATTTAAAAAGTGGAAACTAGCACAAATAACTAGCAGGGTCAATCTGTTTCCAGAGCTTTTATTTTATTTAATCTCAGGATATGCCTGCCACCTTCAAAATTGGTGGATAGGTAGGTTCTAACAATTTCCAAAGCTAAATCAACATCTATATTCTCAGCCCCAAGGCACAGGATATTGGCATCATTGTGTTCACGAGCTCGTTGTGCCGTAAAGGTATCATGGCATAAAGCTGCTCTTATGCCCTTTATTTTGTTAGCTGCCATGCTCATGCCTATGCCAGTGCTGCATATTAAAATGCCTTGGGCAAAGTCACCCGAAGTCACTGCTTCACCTACTTTGTGAGCAATATCGGGATAGTCTACCGACTCAATGTTATAGCAGCCAAAATCATAATAGTCATGATTTAGTTTTGGCAGAAATTCCATAATCGCCTGTTTTATTCTGAAGCCGCGATGGTCACAACCTAGAGCAATACACAT
>JAGMBH010000109.1 GCA_023129815.1 Dehalococcoidia bacterium | reverse complement strand
GTGTGACCCTGTTCAGATAGAGAGTGACACACTTATAGACAGGGCAGTAAAGTCTAATAAAGGGAGGGGAGAAAATGAGCAAGGTGGCTTCTATACAATGTTGGTTCACTGATGAAGATTCCAAAGCAGATAGAATAAGGCATGTGGAAGAGCTCATTGATAGGGCTGCTGATGCAGATTTAATCCTCTTGCCTGAGGTATGGAATATTGGCTGGCACTCTTTCGATATGTATCGTGATGGCAGTGAAACCCTTCAAGGTGAAACAATCTCTAGGCTAGCTGAGAAGGCAAGGGCTGTTAAGGCATATATCCTAGCCGGCAGTATTGTCGAAAGGTCGGATGACGGGCTTTACAATACTGCGGTTCTGTTAGACCCTAAGGGCAAGATTATTGCCACGTACCGGAAGATGCACCTGTTTAATTTAATGGGGTCTCAGGAGACAGTGTTGCTGAAACGTGGGCGAGATATTGTTGCAGTAAAAACGGAGCTCGGTGTTCTGGGTTTAAGTATATGTTATGACCTGCGTTTCCCAGAACTCTATCGTAAAATGGCTATCAATAAAGGTGTAGAAGTTTTCTTACTTATTGCAGCGTGGCCCTTGGTAAGGCTGGAGAATTGGGTAGAGCTAAGCCACGCTCGGGCTAATGAGAACCAGTGTTACTTAATTTCTTGCAATTGTGCTGGCTTCAATCGTGGTAACCAATATCTGGGGCACAGTGCCATTGTTGACCCACACGGGGTGTCTATTGCGAGCGGTGGTATCTTCGAATGTATAGTGAGAGGTGAGATAGATATTGCAGAGGTTTATAAGTTCAGAAAAGAGGCTCCCCATCTTCAAAATAGGATTCTCCCGGTATAAAAGAGTGAGATAAGGAGGAGATGCTAGAAAAATGCTTGAATTAATCGTTGCTGGCGATGGTACTGAGAAGTTGACATTTGAAGTTCGAAAGATGGTTAACGCCGGATTCACGGGTCGCGACCTGGGTGAAGTACAAAAACACATTGATGAGTTGCGGAAGTGTGGGGTCACCGCATCTCAAGAGATTCCGGCTTTTTATCCCATGCTGCCAGACAGGATTACCACTAGTGAGAGAATAAAAGTCCTTCCCGATAGCAAAACCTCTGGTGAGGTAGAATATGTACTTCTACTTGATGGTGATAATATCTATGTTACTGTAGGTAGTGACCACACAGACCGAGAACTCGAAAAGCATAGCATTCCAATGTCAAAACAGATATACTTTAATGTCATTGCGCCAAAGGTGTGGCGCTACGAGGATGTGAAGGGGCATTGGGATGACTTAATTCTGCGAGCGTGGGTGGAGGAGAATGGCCAGCACCAATTGTATCAAGAAGGCAAATTAGGAAAGATTATAAGGCCTGAGGAACTGGTTGAAAAGGTGCGAGCGCGTGTTACAGGAGACTTAAGAGGTATAGTCATATACTCAGGGACATTGCCTACCATTGGTGGTGGGTTGTGTTTCAGCTCGCGCTTCGAGATGGAGCTAATTGATGAGCATGTTGGAAGAGCTATCAGATATGCTTATTCTGCGGAGCCTATCGCTTGGTTCAGGTGTTAGATGGAAGCAGTGCGTGTTTAAGAAATAACATCATGGCGTAAAGTAGTGTAGCTATAAAATATAGGGTGTTTAAAAATGTAGTGCGAGGCTTTAGCCTCGTGCACGACCCTAAAGGGTCGCACTACGAGAATCTTGGAGGTGAAGAGTATTAAAACTGGATGAAGCAAATCCAGTTTTGAATCTGAGGCAAAATTAAACAGCCTCAAAAATATAAAAGGAGGGATAAAATGGCTAAACCAGAATTGGAATTCTTTGATACCGGGCTCATTCCTTGGAAACCAGTGGAAGGAATACCGGGGCAATACGAAAAAATATTGGCTAGGGATCCAGATACAGGCTCTTATACCCGGCTGCTCCTATGTGAGCCGGATTTGGATGCTTGTATCCGGCAGCCCAAAGCTGCACCGGGCAAGGTACTTTGCCATGAGGATTTCTGGGAGGAAGTCTTTGTAATTAGAGGAACTAGTATAGACGTGGCACTGAACAAAACTTATAGAGCCGGATATTACGCTTGCCGCCCCCCGGGTATGAAGCACGGCCCGTTTTTCTACCCTACCGGCGCTATAAATTTTGAGATCAGAACGCGTGTATAGCTGATAGTCCATTTTTCAGCAAAGTAGGTGACATTGTAGAGAAAGGGTGAGACTGTTGCCTACTATAGGCAATGAATCTTTAATTAGAGTTACATTCTTGGCAAGAGTTATCTTAGCAAACCAAGTGGGGTAAGAGCACCTAGATCTTAATCTACGTGCTCTTACTTTAATACTGTATAAAAGGAGAGGAGTATGGATCTTGTCTGGATTTGTGTCATCGCTGGAATTTTAGGAGCTGCTGTAGTTCTCTATTTTGTGCGATACGTCCTAGCGCAGGACCAGGGCTCGGACAAAATTAAAGAGTGTTCTGCTGCCATTAAGGAAGGAGCGATGGCTTTTATTGGCCGGGAATATCGCACCCTGCTTATTGTGGTAGTGGTATTAGCCATCATCTTAGCATTTGTCCCTGGTTTGAAGTGGAAAGTGAGTGTGGCTCTGATTTTCGGTGCCTTTTGTTCTATGGGTGCTGGCTACGCCGGCATGAATATGGCTGTTAGGTCTAATGGCAGGACCTGTGCCGCGGCACAAAAAAGCTTGAATCAGGGATTGAGAGTTTCCTTCCGGGGAGGGGCGGTTATGGGGCTAACCGTAGTCAGCATTGGCATTATAGGGTTATCTATTCTCTATTTCGCCTGGCATGATGACCCCAGTTTCCTGGCAATAATTCCAGCCTACGGTGTAGGGGCTTCGGGTGTCGCCCTCTTTGCCAGAGTAGGTGGTGGTATCTTCACTAAGGGGGCTGATGCCGGCTCCGATCTAGTGGGTAAGGTGGAAGCGGGGATACCGGAAGATGACCCTAGGAATGCTGCCGTGATAGCTGACTTTGTCGGTGATAATGTTGGCGATGTGTGTGGCATGGGTGCTGATTTATTCGAGTCTTATGTTGAAACTGTCATTGCTACCATGACGTTATGTACTGTTGCTGTGTCAATTGGGGTAGTTGCTGATATCAAAACTGCTTGGTATCTACCTATGCTAATCATGGCTGGAGGCATTATAGCCTCTATAATTGGCTGTTTTTTAGTCCGAGTGGGAGAGAAAGTGGAGATGGGTGCTCTTTTGGCAGCCTTGCGTCGCGGCACGCTTAGCGCCTCAATATTGACGGTGATATTTGCTTTTTTGGTGATTCATTTCTTACATGCCAGCTTGGGTCTCTTTTGGGCAGTGCTAGCCGGCCTTATAGCTGGTGTGCTTATGGGAGAAAGCACGAACTACTTCACCTCTTATGCTTATAAGCCAACACTGGAAATTTCCCAAGCCTCTACCGCCGGCGGAGGTGCTACCATAGTTCGTGGCTTTGCCAATGGCATGATGAGCACCTGGCCTCCGGTAGTTTTGATAGCGGTAGCAATTATTGTGTCCTTCCATTTCGCTAGTTTCTATGGTGTGGCCTTAGCTGCTGCTGGTATGTTGTCTACTTTAGGTGTAACGCTGGCCACTGATGCTTATGGACCTGTGGCTGATAATGCTGGTGGCATTACTACCATGGTGGGGTTACCACCTGAGGTGCGTGAGCGAACTGATGCTTTAGATTCTCTGGGCAATACTACCGCAGCCACGGGCAAAGGATTTGCCATCGGTGCCGCTGCCATGAATTCCTTAGGCTTGATCCTTGCCTTCGCTGTAGCTACACAAATAGTAACAATTTCTCCTACCGGTGAGGTAATAGTACCGCCAGCATTGAGCTTGCTAAGCGCACCGGTTATCGTGGGGATAATTCTAGGTGCTCTTATGCCCCCTGTCTTTTGTGCTATGACGATGAAATCAGTGGGTGTAACTACGGCGCTTATTGTAGATGAAGTTCGTCGGCAATGGCGTGAGATAAAGGGCTTGATGGAGGGAACAGCCAAGCCTGAGTATGGTAGGTGCGTAGATATTTGCACCGAAGCAGCACTGAAGCTGATGATGGCTCCCTCGATACTAACCATTATTATGCCCGTGCTTGTGGGAGTAATTCTGGGCAAATATGCTCTGACTGGTTTTCTTGTCGGTGCTTTAGCCACGGGCTTTATCTTTGCTATCACCTTAAACAATGCTGGTGGCTCCTGGGATAATGCTAAAAAGTGGATTGAGGCCGGGCATTTTGGCGGCAAAGGCTCAGAGGCTCATAAGGCAGGAGTGGTGGGAGATACTGCTGGTGACCCGATGAAAGATACTGCCGGGCCTTCTCTCAATATCATGCTCAAGCTGATGTCGGTGATCTCGTTGTTACTAGCGCCGGTATTAACAAGTTTCGGTGGTCTGATTTAATTGCAACAATTTGTCATTCTGAG
>JAGMBH010000108.1 GCA_023129815.1 Dehalococcoidia bacterium | reverse complement strand
AGAAAGAACCTCGTAGTGCAAGGCTAAAGCCTTGCGCACGACCCTAAAGGGTCGCACTACATTTGTTTGCTCGTGGCGGCGGGGATGAACCCGACCACTACACAAGGGAAATCCGAAGCACGAAATAGTAAAGGAAAATCAAAAGGCAAAAGTAAAAATGCAAAATGAGGGAGGAATTCAGAAGCCAGCAGACAGTAGTCAGAAGGTGGAGCGGGCTACTGAATTCTGTATTCTGACTACTGACTACTAAGTTTTGATTTTCCATCTTTGATTTTTGATATTTGTTAGCATTTGTTTAGGATTCAGATATTCGAATTTAGAGTTTAGATGTCAACAATTATGCCTCGTATTATTAGGCATATTGACAAAACAAACCTGGCTGATATAATAGGAACAAGGCAAAAATTAAATATAATTTAACTTTTGTCCCGTTTTGGGACTATTTACCTATTGACAAAATATAGGCTAAGGTTTAAGGTTATACTAAACCTTTTGGTTTAGTATGCGTTTATGTAATTGAGCAGGAACTTTGATGGCTGTAATTCAAAAGGAAATTAAATTAGTCGGCTCCAAAGGGGAGAAGAAGGTAGTGGCTATCTTCGACAGCGGAGCCACCTATTCTTGCATTCAACCGCAGTTGGCTAAAAACCTTGGAATGATAGAATTCCTTCCCGATCCAATGGATTTCGGCACCGCTAAAGAGGGGGAAAGTCTAAGAGCAAAAGAGGCAATTCGACTTAATTTCCACCTCAATGGCTATAGGTTCTCAGATGAGTTCATGCTTATTCCCAATCTTCCTGAGCCGGTACTCATTGGAGCTGCTACAATGCAAAAGTGGCGCCTGAAACTAAATTTCGAGACCGACGAAGTCATTATAGACCCCAGAGTGACCAAATTAAGGCTCTTGTGAACCTTAAAAACTGAATAATACCCAATTAAATAAACAAGGAAAGGGGGTGATGCTTATGAAACATTCCCAAAGCGAGTTGTTAGGTTGCTCGCTCTCCGTGTGATTGTGGGACTGGTTCCTAATGTCATTGCGAGGAGTGTAGCGACGAAGCAATCTCCAGCGGGGAGAGGAAAAAGCCCTGGTCCCGGGGTACAAATGTAGTGCGAGGCTTTAGCCTCGTGCACGACCCTGAAGGGTCGCACTACAAAGGGGCAGCCTGAAGCTAAGGCAGGCTTAAAATAAACCTTAAGCTAACTAGCAAATAAACCTGATACTGAAGAGGTCGATTTCGGTTGAAGGTTTGAGATGAATCAAAATTTTGAAAGGAGAACTAAATCGAATGAGTAAAACAATAAGTTGGCCCGCTAGGGTAACTTACATATTTATTGCCCTGGCATTGGCCTTGAGTCTGGTGTTGGTAGCAATACCGGCTAAGACCGACGCTGACCCTGGCCTGACCAAGTGGAGCAAGGTAACTACGCCAACCGACTCTAACGAGACCATCATCCAGGGCGCTGATATCTACGACATTGCCATTGGCCCTGACGGCGACGTTATCTATGCCATTGGCAAGATGCCGGTGGGTCGTGCCTCACCCCTTGACACCACTACCATCGCCCTGTGGAAGTCCACCGATGGCGGCGCTACCTGGTCCGACAAAACCAGCAAGCTGCTGAAGGCTAATGTCAAGCCCTCCGCCACTGCCCTTCACGCAGAGTTCGACTACCTCACCCAGGTAGCTGTGGCTCCTAACAATGCCGACTTCGTGGTTGTCGCCGGGATGAGTGTGGCTACTGCAAAACCAATGGTGGTTGGCTCCACCGACGGCGCCACCAAGTTCTACACCACCTATGCTGAGGCTACCCTAACCACGTTCCCGGACATCATCTGCATGGATATCTCCCGGGGAATAGAAGATGTTTACAACGTAGCCCTCGGCACTGACGATGGCAAAGTCTGGCGCTATGAGGCTGGCACTTACTGGGGCGGCACCTGGGTAGATGCCAGTGCTTACACAGGCTGGCAACCTTCAACTAAGGTTACCTCGGTGGCTTTCTCTCCCAGTTGGTCTGCTGATAAAACCCTACTGGCTATCAGCACTAACTCTACCGTTAATAAGACCTGGTTACAGACAGCCAAGTGGGGCACCACCAAAGGCTGGGGTAGTGACCTAGACCGAGCCAGTAAAGTGGAGTTTTTGGTAGCAACTGATTCCATAGAGCCCATAAGTACAGCGCTAAATATATTCGGGTTACCCACCGCCTACCACGGAGTTACTGGCATTGCTCTGCCCTCAGACTACCATGGCCGTGAGTCATCTCTGCGCCGGGTTTATGCCTATGTGGATGTGAAATCTGCGCAAAATGTCACCGCTGGTGGCTATCTCTTCCGCATAGACAGCACCACGCTGAGCATCCCCTGTGGTCCTACCGGCAATCCCTGGTTTGGCAGCCTTGCCTACCATGGTGACCACGATACCGGCGATGCCATGCTCGGTATGCTGGGCGATGACGCCCCTGCCGCCCCTGACTTCACAGATTGCTGCGTCGGCGTTCAGGTCTGGCGCACCGACGAGATAGATATCTGCTGCCCTGACTGGAAGGGGGCTACCAAGAAACCTTCCGGACAGGCTTACGCCCTGGTGGCTTTCACTCCCGATGGGGACAAGGCTTATGCCATCACTGCAGGCGAAGGTAAAGGCACATACCCAAGCGATGAAAGTGCCTTCTCCGTCAGCCTGGATAACGGCAAGTGCTGGAACCAGTTGGGCTTGATCGACACTGACATAGACTTTATATCCGATATGGCCGCTTCACCCGACTGCAGTGTTACTTACCTGGCTACCATGAACACCGACGAAGGCTCAGACAGCGAAGACCAAATCTGCAACTGCGACAGCGTCTGGATGAAGGACGCCAACGCCACCGAATATGCTGGCGTGTGGCAGAGAATCTACCACAAAGCCCTTGGCGGCCACGGTCTTCTCCGCCTGTCTCCCGAACATGATGATGGCGATGTAGTTTACTGGGGTGCCATGGGCACTAGTGCCCTCTACTGGGCCGAGTCCAAGGGCATCTGCAAGTGGAGTACAAAAGATGCCCCCACGATTAGTATTGAGGACTTTGCCTTAGCCGACGACGATACACTCTACGTCATTAACAACAGCGATGACCTGGTCAAGTGGACTGAGGCTAAAGGTGATTGGTTTTCGGCAGTAGACCACAAGGCGTACACGGGTCATACCATCGCTGTGCTGGGCGACTATGTCCTGGTCGGCGGTTCTACTGGCTCAGTGGGCTACTCCGACGATGCCGGCAGCAGCTTCAGCCGATTAGGTGACAAGGGCGAGCTAGGCCTCGCTGATGGCCACGTTCATGTTGCCCTTGATACCTACTTCACCGACAATAACACCGTCTATGCCGCAATAAGCGGCGGCGACCAGGGCATCTGGAGGTGGGTCGTTGACGACAGCACTAGCTGGAGCGACCTCCACGCTGAACCAAGCAACGCCCAGTTGGGAGGTACCGGAACCACGACTAACGAACTAGACTACTACGGCATAGTCACTGAGCTGAGCCAGGATGGCAATCCCAAGACTAAAGCCGCCAACGGCGGCGTTCTCTATGCTGTCTACAGTGGCGTCACCGCCATTACTGACGCTCCTTGTAGTGGCGTAGCTCGCTGTCTCACCCCAGCCCAGGAGACATGCTGTGGTCAATTAAGCTGGGATTACCTCTTCTGCAAGCTAAGTGTAGATACAGAAGAGTTCAGCCGTGACCCCAGTGCGCTCAAGATTTGCGGCTGTCTCACTGCCGACAGCAACAGCAACCTGTTTGCTATCGACAACCGGGCTTACTATGCAGCCTACACCTTTAGCGCGGGTGCTAAGTTCACAACCAGTGCTCAGGGTCGCCTCTGGACCTATGAGGACTGCTTCGCCAAGGCTGGCATCACGCTTGAAGCTGTTGCCGATGGTGTTACCGTGGCTTCCGACCCCTGTATCTGTGCCAACGAGAAATTCGTCCTCGAGTGGGAGCGCCTGTGCAATGCCTGTGAATACGACCTCCAGATATCTCTGGATGACGACTTCACCCAGATAGTGTTTGACAATACTAATCTTCTCGCTGATGGAAGATACACGGCAGGACCTGGAGGCTTCTACGACCCGCCCAAGAACGAAACTCCCACTGTAGTAATCTGGGAGGATGCCATAGACTGCAACACCACCTACTACTGGAGAGTGAGGTCCCGCTATGCTGAGACTCCGGAGACAATCCGCAGCTTCTGGTCTGATGTATGGAGCTTCACCGTTGAAGCTGGTCCCACTGTTGCCATTGACCTCACCGCTCCCGATGATGGCGCCACCAAGGTAGCCCTAACCGCTATCGGCTTCACCTGGTCAGCGGTGGCTGACGCTACCAACTATGACTTCGTCCTGTCAGCCAATGCCGACCTGTCCAGTCCGGTAGAAACCAAGACAGGGGTAACCGGCACCGCTTACACCTACACCGGAACGCTGGATTACGACACCACCTACTTCTGGCAGGTAACGGCGATGAAGGATGGTAATGTCTTCTCCGAGAGCAACATTAGCACCTTCACCACGGCACCTGCGGCGGTGTTTGCCTGCCCACAATGTGGCTTGACCTTCCCCAGCGAAGCAGCTCTGAAGGCACACGTTGATGAGGTACACGCACCGGTAGAGCCAACAACTCCAGCCTGGGTGTGGATAGTTATCGGCCTCGGCGCTGTTCTGGTGATTACGATCATAGTGCTCATCTTCAGAACACGTCGGGTGTAACACCCCTGGACCAAAAAGGGGCGGCTAAAAGCCGCCCCTTTTTCTTTCTCCCTTTTGGGGTATGTTATAATAAGGCTGTTTGAAAATGTAGTTGCCCAATTTATTGGGCGACTCTGCCTGATGAATCAGGCAACTACAACCGTAGTGGCGGGGTTCATCCCCGCCTCAACTCCGGTCGGGGACAAGCCCCGACCCTACATTTGGTAGTATAGTCGTAGTGCGACCCTTCAGGGTCGTGCAATTTACCTGGGCACGAGGCTACCCCGTGTAGTAATCTTCGCTTCCCCCACCGGGATTGCCACGCCTTCAGCATTGCTAAATCTCCATAGACAATCTATACTGTATATGCTATATATAATTTTGCTCCAACTTACTTAAATTAAGGGAGATAAAATGGCTACATTCAAAACGAGATTGGGGATAATTTTAGCTATATTTGCTTTGCTAATTGTGAGCAGTGCCTGTGAACCAGGTGAAGAGGCACCACCAACCTAAACGCCAACGCCGGAGCCAGGCATTAACCAGCCACCAGTAATCTCAAGCCTGACGCCGGCACAGTCACAAGTTTATCCCTTAAGCATCATCGAGATTCAGTGTGTTGCCTCAGACCCGGACGGTGATGCTATAAGCTACGCGTGGTCCACTACCGGTGGCAAATTTACCGGGACTGGGCCTACAGTCTCTTGGATAGCACCAGAGCATTACGGACCTTACGAGGTTACCGTTACTGTTCAAGATGACGGGGGTAATAGCACAATTAAGTCTATAACGCTGAGTGTAGTGGCTAATCGGGACCCCCAGATTTTAAGTCTGGTTGCCGCACCAGACACAGTGCTGCCCGATGAGCAATCAACCATTACCTGTCTTGCCAGCGACCCAGATGGCGATGCGCTCAGCTATAGCTGGCGCGCTACTGACGGCAACATTACTGGCGTAGGCGCTACAGTCACCTGGATAGCACCGGATAGAGAGGGAGAGTTTACCATTACAGTCATCGTTGATGATGGCAAAGGCGGTCAAAACGCAGGCGCTGTATCAGTTACCGTGCTTATACCGGCAAAGACAGTAAGCTTTAATCCCGTGCTTAACGAAACTGGCACAGTATCCAGCACCGGAGACAAAGATACTTCAAGGACTATAGCTGGCGATAAGGTCGATAATATTGGCTACCACACCTTCTGGAGCTTCGACCTCTATAGTTTAAGGGGTACTGACGTGAAAGATGCCAAGCTTACTTTTACCATGAAAAGAGAGCCAGTTGGTGAGCCCTTCGATAAGGACACAGGGCTTGGTGGGTTACATATATTTGCAGTTCGCTATGAGCCGGGACAATTGCCCAATTTTACCCCTGATAAGCACAGTGAACTACATGCAGATATATGGCAACTGCCAACAGTTATAGACGTAACAGATTTAGTAAGCAATATTGGACGGGGAATCAGTGCCAGCGACCGCTTACAGATAGAAGCTAGCTTTATGAATCAAACTAATGGTAACCATATCAGGGATTACGTTGAGTGGGAAAAAGTCACTCTCCCTGTCACCTATGCGGAGAGGTGAAGTAAAGGAAGACCTTTTATAATAATCCCGCTCAGCTAGATGCGTGACACCTTAGGCAGTTCTTTATGTCATTGCCAGGGATGACGTTTAGAGATTCTTCCCCTTCCTCTTCGCTACGCTCAGAGTCAGGGTCAGAATGACAGAAAGCGAAGGGTTCGCAACTAAGACAAAAATCTCCGTAGGTGCGAGGCTTTAGCCTCGTGCACGACCCTGAAGGGTCGCACTACGAAAAAATAGTCTCGCCCAATAAATTGGGCAACTACATTTTTAAACAGCCTTTCATAGTTCATTTGACCCTGCAGCCCAGCTATGCTAGGCTTAAAATGATATGCCAAAGAACCTCGAGGAAGGCAAAAGGTGGCTAGCTCAAGCCCAAAGGGATACAACTGATGCCAAGGTGCTACTTGACGCCCAGTCCTATGCCAGCAGTTGCTTCCATAGCCAGCAAGCAGCAGAAAAAGCAGCTAAGGCATTTTTATATTCCCAGGGAATTAGAGCCTTAGTAAGCCACTCAGTTACCAGGCTAATCAACGAATGCGCCAAATTTGATACTGCTTTCGCTGATTTTATAGAGGCGGGAAGAGACCTGGACCGTCATTACATTGGCTCTAGATACCCAAACTTTTATGCCGAGGGCATTGCCTCTGAATATTATACTCAGGAGATGGCTGAGAAATGTCTAAGATATGCAACATCGATCTTGAACGGCGTGGAGAAATTGCTAGGCGGATAGAACAATACTGCCAAGAAGTGGCCACCAAGCTTAATCCTCAAGTCATAATATTGTTCGGCTCCTTTGCCACTGGCGACATTAGCGAAGCGTCGGACATAGATATTATAGTAATAGCTGATTTTCAAGTAAGCTTTTTGGATAGGATAAAGCTGCTTCTTGACTTGAACCGCTTTGCCTTGCCCATTGAGCCCATCGGCTATACCGCCAAGGAATTTGACCAAATGAAGCAGGCGAGAAACCCCTTCATTGCCAATGTGATAGACACAGGAAAGATATTGTATCAAAGAGCGCCATAGTGCCAGGTTATGAATCAGGAATTGCAGCCACTTTATCCCAGAAAAGGCAATTTTTGCCATTTACTTTTGGGGGGGGGTTTCGTTTATAATAGAGAGCGTTAAAAATCGTAGTGGCGGGGTTTATCCCCGCCTCAGGGAATATTATGCCCCATACCTCGGTCGGGGACAAGCCCCGACCCTACAGGGTATTTATGTTAACCGAGGCTAAAGCCCCAATGGTTATTTATGTTACACTATCTTAAATAATGTAAGGAGGATTGTTAAATGAAATTATTATCTCGATTGGTTATCGCTCTGGTTATCTGCCTGATGGCCATTCCCATGATGGCGACGCCGGTTCAGGCCTATAGCGGAGACTTTTATATTTCAAAAGACGAGGGCTATGTGGGGGATGCGGTAAAAATCTCTGGGGATGCTACCTGCCTCAAGGTCTACATTTATTACGAACTATACAATGAGGATGATGAAGAGGATTGGTACCAGGGCTATATATCTGGCGATTATGATGAGTCTACGGGAGTGTACGATTATTATGAGCCCTTTACCATACCAGAAAGCTGCGCCGGAAGGCACACGATAAAACTTTATAATCCAGATGACCCCGGTGATGCTACTGATGTCGTTGATACCCTCTATTTCACCGTCTACCCCTCAATAGAGATAGATGAGGATGAAGGGCCGGCCGGGACCGAGGTCGAGGTGACCGGGTATGGCTGGGATGAGGATGAGTCCGAGATTGAGATAAGATTTTACCTGGAAGACCCTGATGATGACTACGATGACGATGACCTGTATGAGGTGGTGTGGAGTGGGGATATCGAGATTGATTACTATGGCACCTGGGAAGATGTTACCTTTGAAGTGCCTCCATGTAAGAAGGGAGACCACTGGATATATGCCGAGGGAGATGAGTCTGATGATATTGAGGATGATGAGATCAAGGGGGTAGAATTCGAGGTAACGCCAGGCATAAGCCTGGATAAAGAATCCGGCGGTTTTGGTGAAACTATAACCGTAACCGGCAGCGGATTTGAAGAGGATGAGGAGGATATTGAGATACTGTTTGATGGCACGAAAGTAGCTGAGGGTATTGAGGCTGACGATGATGGCTGCTGGACAGGAACCTTTGAGGTGCCCGAGGTTGCCATGGGCACATACGATGTCACCGCCCAAGGAGAGGATACCGCTAAAGAAGACATTGAGGAGGTGGAATTTGAGGTGGTGCCGGGATTGGTGCTGTCTCCCACTGAAGGACATGTGGGCACAAGCCTGAGCGTCAGCGGCGGTGGCTTCCCGGCTAATAAATCGGTAACCATCACCTATGATGGAGTGACCAAAGGCAGCGCCACCACTAATACTAAAGGCAGCTTTTCCGGTATTAGCTTTGAAGCTAGACATACCCAGGCGACGCACACTGAAGAACATCCTGTAGTAGCCACCTATGACACCACTACACTTAGCACCAACTTCATCATGGAATCAGCTGCGCCAGCTAAGCCTGCGCTCGCCTTACCTGCCAACGACAGCAGAGTCGGACTCTTCGGCAAGCAAACTGTCACATTCACCTGGTCGGAAGTAACCGATGAAAGCGGGGCCAGTTATAATTTACAGGTAGCTACCGGTGCCGATTTTACTCAAGTGTTAATGGCCAAAGAGGGAGTGAGCGAGGCTAGCTATACCTTAACAAAAGAAGAGGCTCTAGCCTATGGCAGCTATTACTGGAGAGTAAAGGCTGTAGATGGCGCCCAAAACGATAGCGGCTGGACTACCGCTCATTCCTTCAAGTCTGGGCTCTTGCCTTTATGGGCCTTTATTGCTATTGTGGCTCTAATAGTGGTGCTCATCGGCGCCCTGGTTTACCTCTTTGTCTTTAGAAGAAGAGGAGGGTATGATTGAGAGGGCCGTTTAAAAATGTAGTTGCCCAATTGACTAGAAATACTAAATGCTAAATATGAAATCCTAAACAATACCAAAGCACTAATGACCAAAATTCAAAAGGGAAAGAGTTTTGGTATTTGAATTTGGAAATTTGAATTTGTTTAGAGTTTAGGATTTAATTTGGGGGTGAAACACCTCTGAGACTCGTAGCTGTGGGTCTTTAGACCCACAGGGCGGGGTTCATCCCCGCCTCGGTCGGGGACAAGCCCCGACCCTGCGGTGTCCACCGGGCAATAAAGGAGAGGAACGGTTAGCCAAAAAAACAAAAGAACCTGTATAATATCAGAAAAGGTGTAGATTTGAAATTAAGGAGGAAAAATGAAATTAGCAGTTATCGGACTAGGGCAATGTGGCTGTCGGATTGCTGACCATTTCGCCAGACTCAACAGCAAGGCACAGACCGAACGCAAGGCAACCATAGCCCCCATCGTTATCGGGGTAAACACGGACCAGGCAGACTTAACCGGGCTAAGGTTTACCAAGAAGGATTACATGCACCGTATACTTATCGGCTTGCGCCAGACATTGGGACATGGAGTGGGCAAAATAAACGAGCTGGGTGCCGAGTTAGCCCGGGAGGATGGCGATAAGGTGATGGATGCTATGAAAACCGAGCCACGGTTTTATGAGACGCACGCCTTTTTGCTCATCGCTGGCGCTGCCGGCGGCACAGGCTCAGGTGGCCTACCAGTAATTGCCAGGATGATTAAGGAGAGATACCTCAACAAGCCAGTTTATGCCCTTATTGTTCTCCCCTTTGAACATGAGCAATTCAGCGAGGTCAGGAGCGTGTACAATACCGCTACCTGCCTTAAATCTACCTATGACTTAGTGGATGCCATCTTTCTGGCTGATAACCAGAGATATGTCAGAAAGGATGCCAGCCTGGTTAATAACATCGAAAGAATAAACCGGATGGTCGCCGAGCCCTTCTATGACCTGATGTGCGCTGGCGAGGTAACCAAGCGTAAGTATGTCGGCGCCAGAACGGTAGATGCCGGGGATTTGATTGCCTCTCTGGAAGGCTGGACAACCATTGGCCTCGGGAGAACTGAACTCCCCTCCCTTCGCTTTCCCTGGGAGATAAGAAAGAAACATTTCCGCGAGAAGGCTGTGGAAGGCTTCAGAGGGTCACAAGCTCTGGATGCCACTATATCTGACCTTTCCATTACCTGCAACCCTAAGGATGCCGCCAAAGCTTTGTATATTATGGCTGGCCCAGCTAGAGAAATGAATATGGACATGATCAAGAGCGTGGGCGATTACATCAAGGAAATTGCCCCCAATGCCGTA
Source organism: Dehalococcoidia bacterium (assembly GCA_023129815.1). Taxonomy (GTDB): domain Bacteria; phylum Chloroflexota; class Dehalococcoidia; order GIF9; family AB-539-J10; genus 20-14-all-45-10. Next base: position 5,396 of record JAGMBH010000108.1, on the reverse strand, counting down.
ATCAGAGGTGGCGATTTCCCCGGAGAAAAGCATTTCATTGACGTCACCTTGATATTGTCCCAATTGTCTTTCGTGCCCAAGATAAAATACCTTTACGAGACAGCCGTCCAATACGGACAGGAACACAAAGGACAGATAGAGGAAACACGGAAGAGAATTCAAGCCTTAAGTGACCTAGGCACGGAATTGCCTAACTTGTGACGAATACGGTTTTGCCTATTTATGCCGCTGAAGTGCTTCAAGGATAGTTTCCTCGGGGATGTATTTCTTCACCCGGTTAATAATGCTACCAAGCGTTCCCCTGTCAAGTTCCTTATGGAGAGGGACAACTAGGGTATGCTCACCTTCATGGTAGCGTTTCTTCAGCTTCACATGACTGCCACGTTGGCTAACTTGCTGATAACCTAAGCTCTCTAGAGCCTTTACCAGCGCTCTCCCTGAAAGAACCGGAGGCTTACGGGGAGGCATATTCTTCTACACCTATGGTAACTAGAAGGGGGGGTTCCTGAGTTGCTATGCTTGGCGTTGGCGCGCCTTCAAAATAAAGCGCCACTGCTTCCTTAAGATTGCTAAGCGCCTCATCTATAGTCTTTCCTTGAGTCACCACGTCTATCTCTAAGCATTCGCCAATATAATATTTTTGCCCTTTTCGAATAACCCCGGTTACTGCTTTCACCGTTTTCCTCCTTGAACTAGACTGCCTTTGTAGTATAACAGGTAATCACAACAACACTCAAAATACCACAGGCTTTTCAACCATTAGCTTGGCAAGGAATTGCCTAACTTGTAGTAAGCAAGCCTTTGGCTGTTCATTTTGTCACCCTGACCCTGAACACAGTGAAGGGGAAGGATCATGCCGAAGCAATCTCGTAGGGTCGGGGCTTGTCCCCAACCAAGCTGGGCTGGCAACTTCCATATCTCCCTCTTGCTTTTCCTTATCACTGAGGATAAACCTTGGCGCTACACTCAGAAAGAACCTCGTAGTGCAAGGCTTTAGCCTTGCGCACGACCCTAAAGGGTCGCACTACATTTGTTTGCTCGTGGCGGCGGAGATAAACCCCGCCACTACACAAGGGAAATCCTAAGCACAAAATATCAAATGCGAAACAAAACAGAAAATTAAAAATCAAAGGTCAAAAGTCAAAATGACAATTCAAAATGCAAAACTTTTTAACTTTTGCTCTGTCATTTTGCATCTTTATTTTTGCTTTTTGCATTCCAAAGGAATTTGTTTAGAGTTTGGATATTCGAATTTAGAGTTTAGATGTTAACAATTGTAGTATGTAGTTGCCCAATTCATTGGGCGAGAAGGGCCTGATAAATCAGGCAACTACGAAATATTTCAGGAGGAGTGGCGGGGTTTATCCCCGCCTTAAAAGGCGAGCTTTAAGATAGAGGCTATAATCCAGCCGAGGATAGCACAGGCGGGAAAGGTCAAAATCCAGGTTAAGACAATATTTCTGGCTATCCCCCACCGCACTGCGGAGAGACGTCTTGTAGCACCTACCCCCATGATCGCCGTGGTGATACAGTGTGTGGTGCTTACAGGAATACCGAAGTGTGAGGCAACTTCAATAACAGTAGCCGCCGATGCCTCAGCGGCAAATCCATGGACGGGACGCAAGGTGGTCACCTTTAATCCCAGTGTTCTGATAACTCGCCACCCACCAATAAGAGTGCCAAAGCTAATTGAAGCTGCGGAAACTACCACAGCCCAGAAGGGGATATAGAATTCGCCGTATCCATGATAGACCATTAAAGCCATGGCGATTAAGCCAATAGGCATCTGACCATCATTCTTGCCGTGACTATAAGCCAGGAAGGCTGCCGAAAGGATCTGCAGGTTGCTGAAGACACCTCGCATCTTTTCCGGCGCGGCTCTTCGGAAAAGCCACATTATAGCCACCATGACCAAAAAACCACCGCTAAGGCCTAAGAGAGGGGCGATGCCGACGGCAGAAAGCACCTTCCCCAGAACCCCCCAAACGATGATTTTACTACCCGAAGTAGCAATGCCAGCCCCTACCAGTCCCGCCACCAACCCATGGGTCAAACTTATGGGCATGCCATAGCGTGTGGCGACAACAGCCCAGATAATAATTGCCCCACTTCCAGCAAGCACAATACTCGTAGTCAAGGCTTCAGAGTAAACAATCCCTTTGCCAATGGTTATCGCCACGGCAGTGCCTGTGGCTGCCCCAGCGAAATTAAGAAAGGCAGCCATAATTATGGCCGCCCGAGGAGAGAGGCTACGAGTACCGATCACTGTAGCGATGGCATTAGCAGCATCATTAACCCCGTTCACAATGCCGAAGCCAATGGCCGCTGTAATCACCAGGATTAGCAGTGCCAGGGGATCAGGCATGCTTCAATACTATACCTTCGAGAACATTGGCTACATCTTCGCCTCGATCAGTAGCGTCTTCCAAATGTTGGTAGATTTCGCGCCATTTGATTATGTCACATGCATCCGTGGCATCATCAAATAGCTCAGCTAAAGCAGCATGCAATACATCATCAGCCTCGTTTTCCAAACTATTGATCTCCACACACTGTTCCAGAATCCGGGGAAACTGGTCACGGTGACGTAAGCGAGGCAGTACCTCGTTCAACTGATAGGTTACCCTAGCCACGATTAAGGTTAGCTGTCGTGCCCTTTCCGTGGGTTGGGTAATGTGGTAAAGGAAGGCAGTTCTGCCAGCAGCCTCGATGAAATCCATGACATCATCCAAGGTTTGGGCCAGGAGAGCAATATCCTCCCTATCAATAGGAGTCACGAAAGTGCGATGCAACCTCTGTATTATCTCGTGAGTGATGATGTCACCCTGGTGCTCCAAATCCTTGAGTTGCTGCGCTTTCACTTCAACATCTTCGTAGTTCTCAAAGAAGTCAACTAGCTTTTCTGCCGCCGTGACTAGATTAGCAGTGTCCTGTTCGAACAAGTCATAAAACTTCGTATCTCTGGGCGTTATTAGGAACTTAGCCAAAATATAACTCCGCTCCCTCGCCAGATAAAGGGATGGGCGGACGAGGGCGCTCTTTTATTTCTACCTCGCAGTATATCATAGCACACCTTATTATGAGAAGTCGTTTGTAGTCGTCCATATGATTAGTGACACATCACCTCCTTTGTTGCTATCAGGCTGTTTAATTTTGATTCCCTGTTCAATTTCAGCTATCTTAGAGGTGTTTCACCCCCAAATTTTTGTAGTTGCCTGATTTATCAGGCCCTTCTCGCCCCATAAATTGGGCAACTACTAGTCCTTCAAAAGAGGCACAGGAAAACCTTAGAATAGCCTATCAACTTTATTATAAGTATCTTCGGAACGTCTAGCTATCTTACCGACAATCACCAGTCGATCCTTATCAAACACAGCGTAAATAATACGCCAATCGCCAACACGAATTCGATAAATAGGTCCCCTGAGCTTTCTTACTCCTAAAGGGCGAGGATTAGCCTCCAGCGCACGAATAACGGCAACTATACGCTCAAACTCTACCCTGCCAAGCTTATCTAATTCATGCTGGGCCCTAAGAGTAAGCTCAACCTTGTGCACATGCCTTCTTCCGGCTCAGATACTCTTCCAACTCTATTGCCGAGCCAAGTTGGCTTTGATATCGAGCTAATTCCTCCTCCATATCTTTAATGTCTTCAATATCCTCTCCGTAGACGATATCAATAGCCCTCCGAATGAGCTCAGCAATAGAAACATTCTTCTCAAAAGCTAATTTCTTCAGCCCCTGGTGACTCTCCTCACTAATATAAACCATAGTTTTTTTCATGCTTAACTCCTATAGCTTAATTATCTTTGCTCACTATAACAGATATATGTCATAATGTCAACCAGCCGGCTACTTGAATCTCTTTACCTCAAAACGATAAAGGCTAACAGGTTCGTCAAAGGATATCCCGGCCTTGAGTCGGCAAATCTCGATCTGTCTCTCAACTGTGTCCACACCCTCCAGATCAGGCAGCAAAAGCCCTCGCCGGAAACCAATCTCCACAATCACCCCATACTTTTTCGCATCCAGTTGACTTACATCACCTACCGGCTCAGGCTTAGTAAGAATATCCACGCTATATTCCAGGTCACCCAGCTCGGATGCAGCTATTGGGGGGAAACGAGGGTCTCTGGTAGCCGAGCTAATAGCATTGGTCATAATCTCCTCAGCTACATTGGCTTTAGTCGGCTCAAAAGTGCCAATGCAGCCTCTTAACTCGCCTTGCTTGTGAATGGAAACAAAAACGCCCGCTCGTTCTCTCATCTCAGGAGTCAGTTCTTTCGGCTGAGGTATTTTACCCTCACGGATATAGCTTTCCACTGTTTCCTTAGCCAATTTCACTATGGGATGAAGTCCCTCTTTCATAAATACCTCCCTTTAATTATAGTATCCGGCACAAATGCCTACAAACTTCCTCTCCCTTGATGGGAGAGGATTAAGGTGAGGGTGAAAACTCACCTCAAAGCTTGTCTTATCACTTCCAAAACCCCCTCCATATTCACCAGAACTTCATTGTTCCAGAACCTTAGAACATGATAACCTTTCTCTTTTAGCCACTCTGCCCGCTCCTCATCCCTCCCCCTTACCTCGCTCTCATTATGTTGACCACCATCAATTTCAACTATAACCCTCTTCTCAAAACTGGCAAAATCAACAATATAAGGGCCTATAGGCTGCTGCCTTCGGAACTTTACGCCTTCCAATTGGCTCTTCCTCAATCTCGCCCACAAGGCCTTTTCAGCGTTAGTCTCTCTTCGGCGAAGCTCACGGGCAAGGTTTGTTTTCATCCCCTGCTTTTAATCCCCCTCCCTCTAACTCCCTCCCGCCAGGGGAGGGAAGACTATGATATTCTGCATAACTTTCTATAAACTCCCTCACCTTTAGAGAGACCAACTTCCATGCGATTCCTCTCCCTCAGTGGAAGACCAATCTCCGTCAAAATCCTCTCCCTCAAGAGGACAAGGACTATTCATCCCTATCCCTCCTCTCCCTTCGAGGGAGAGGATTCACCCCGCCCGGTTTAATAACCTGCACGCCTAAGATTTTTGTAGTGCGACCCTAAAGGGTCGTGCACGAGGCTACCCCGTGTAGTAATCTTCGCTACTACACAGGGCTAAAGCCGCGCACTACGTTTTTAAACACCCTACTTTAGCCTTACTCTGAAATTAAGCTCACTGCCACAAAACTTGCATTTAGAATCATCCAGTCCCACTACCTGAGTATCATAACCAATGCGGCGAACGACTGTCTTGCCACAAGAATAGCAAACGGTATTCTCATACTCATGTCCGGGAACATTGCCCAGATAGACAAACTTTAACCCTGCTTTCTTGCCAATTCTGTAAGCCTTCTCCAGAGTGGATACCGGGGTGGGTGGCAGATAATTCAAATTA
>JAGMBH010000107.1 GCA_023129815.1 Dehalococcoidia bacterium | reverse complement strand
CCTTCCCCATCCACACCACTGGATGCATAAATCGAGGTGGCTCCCCAAGTAGCACATCAATGACCAAAGCCAGCAGCAGAATGAATAAACCTTCCATCGCTTCCCCTACCGCTGAATATAAGTTCTTCCCCTTTTACCTTCACCAGCCATGATAAGAGTAGCCGGCAACTTATTAACCGGGTGAGGATAAACGCATACTTCAGCACCATAGACCTCCTTAATATTCTGGACTGTAAGCACCTCTTGTGGTATCCCCTTAGTATAAATCTGCCCTCCATCTAGCATAACCAACCAATCACAATATTGAGCGGCTAAATTCAAATCATGTAAGGCAGCAATGACAGTTAAGTTCTGCTCGAGGCAAAGGTTCTTAACCAAATCCAGAATCTCCACCTGATGATTTATATCCAGCTGTGCCGTTGGCTCATCAAGGAGGAGCACCTTTGGCTGCTGGGTTAAGGCTCGAGCGATAACAACCCCCTGCCTTTCCCCTCCAGAAAGCTCCCCTACCCTACGCTCAGCAAAGAATTGGGTTTTTGTGGCTCTCATTGCTTGCCAAGCAATAGCCATATCCCTTTCTCCTTCGTAACGAAGAAAGCCAAGATGGGGTGTCCGTCCCATAAGCACCACTTCAAAGGCCGTAAAGGCTTCAGGTAAAACAAGATTTTGTGGCACCACGGCAATAAGGCGAGCCAGTTCTTCTCTTTTGATATTTTTTATATCCCGACCATCAACGAAGATATGCCCCGAAAAGACGCTGATTAGCCGAGTCATTCCCTTGATCAACGTAGATTTCCCTGAGCCATTAGGTCCAATGAGCCCCAACATCTCACCTGGCACCGCCTTCAGGTTTATATTATTCAAGATGGCTTGATGGTCATAGCCTAAACTGACATCCTTTAGCTCAACCATTACTACTACCTATTCCTCTTGTCATTCTGAGCCCTTCGCTCATTGTCATTCTGAGGGATTAACCGAAGCCCTGAGCAAAGCGAAGGGATAGCGACCGAAGAATCTAGAGACCCTTCACTTCGTTCAGAGTGACAAATAAAAATCATTCCCTCTTTATCCCGTTTTGCTTAAATATAGCCTCCTTCACTGCTGAAGTTACTGCCCTGGCCATAAGCTCTCCCATCTTACTATGTCCACCCAGATAATCTATCCTCGCTCCTTGCCCAGATACTATTATGGCATTATCGGTTCCTGTGCCTGTGGCTCGAATTTCGGGATCGTAGGAGCTTCTGATATCCAAATCTTCAAGGGCTATTACCTTCGCCTCAGTTAAGGTGATTATCCCTCGAGCCATTGCCCCCTCCGAAAGCAAGGCGTTGGTTAAAATTATCACATTGCTAGTGCCCAAAGTCTCAAACCTTCCCTCTCTTTCCAAGCTTCCTGCCCTATCAATCCCTATCCTCTGGGCATTGGATTTTGTTCCTGCGGTAACCAAGGCGAAGACCTTAAACTCCAGGTATTCTTCCTTTTTGACCACAAGATTATCCATGTCCGCTCCGGTGAGTAACATAGCTGTCTTGGCTGAAGAAAGGTTTAAATCGCTGAGAATTTTGTTCACATAAGCATTGTAATTTTGATGCACAAATTCCCATAAAGGAGGAGGATTATAGTTATTAGCCACTACTTTTACCTTCTTGAATCCTTCCCTAGTGGATAAACATCTTCTTTCTTTGGCAAAGGAGGATAAGAAGGTCTTCACCTCTATCCCTTGAAATTGGTGATAAATTATTTGGGCTCTTGTCCCTTCTAAGTCAATTTCGATTTCTTTTTCTCTCATTGGGCAAGCCTTTTAGAAGAAAGCAAGCCCTTTCTTCCTTCGCAATAGATAAAG
>JAGMBH010000106.1 GCA_023129815.1 Dehalococcoidia bacterium | reverse complement strand
CGCCGACCAAGGTAGATAAAGGAAGCAAGAAACGATGGTCTGGACCCCAGATAAGTCTCACCGCATGGGGAACGATTATGCCCACAAAACCGATAAGGCCAGTAAAACAAACTGCCACAGAGGTAATCAAGGTGGCAGCACCCAGCAATATAAGCTTAACCCTTTCCACATTGATGCCTAATTGCTGTGCCTGCTCCTCATCAAGCTGCATCACATTAAGGGGTCGAGCATGAAGCCAGATAATTATAACTCCTACCATCACGCAAGGAAGGACTGTCCCTACTTCAGCCCAATTGGTCAAGGAAAGCCCACCCATCAGCCAAAATACAATCCCATGTAATTCCTCACCGCAAATGGTCATAAGATAAGACGTAATAGAAGATAAGAAAGCACCCAAAGCCACCCCAGCTAGGATGAGGGTAGTCGCCGGTAAGGTCTTGCCCACACGAGCCACTGAATAGACCACAGCGACAGCACCTAGACCACCAGCAAAGGCAAATATAGGGATGGCTCCAAAATTCATCCATTGCAAGGGGAAAGGGATTAGAAAACCAACAGTAGCTCCCAAACCAGCTCCTGAGGCAATACCGAGGAGATAAGGGTCAGCCAGGGGATTGCGGAACAACCCTTGATAAGTGGCTCCAGCCACCGCTAAGGCTGCCCCCACTAAACCTGCCAGAAGGATGCGAGGAAGCCTTATATCTAGGATTATAATGTTAAAAGTTTCAGGCCAGGATGGGGCGATATGGAGAAAGGGCAATTTGGAAGCCAGAACTTCAAAGCATGTAGGAAAGGATATATGAACACTTCCTAGAGTAGTGGCAAATATAATTACCGCTAAAAGCAGCCCAGCAAGCCCCACTAAAGCATAAACCTTGCCCTGCCAGCGAAGGGAGCAAGGTACGATAGAGTCAATAGCAGCTTTGTTAATTGACTGATAGATATTAGTATTCAATGCCCTCCCGGCGTCTTATTCCTTGTTCATAGGGATGCTTTACTTCTTTAATCTCGCTAACCAAATCTGCCTTCTCTACAATCCCCTCTGTTGCTCCGCGACCAGTTAGAATGAGTTCCAGCTTTTGCGGCTTTAACTCTAAAAGGGAGAGGACTTCCTCCTCCTTCAAAAAGCCATCACGCATAGCAATGTTTATCTCGTCCAAAACCAGCATATCCCAAGTTTCATCGGCAAAAAGCCCCTTGATAAACTCTAAGCCCCTTAAACATTCCCTCTTCAGCTCATCAAAGCTTAAATCCTTATAGAAATGGGGGTGTCTTCTAGCAAAAAAGGAGGTTTTTATCCCTAGCTTTTGCAAAGGTTCATATTCCCCACATCCAAATGTCTCGGGATCCTTAAAGAAGGAGACGAAGCCTACCTTAAAACCATGCCCAGCAGCTCGAACTGCCTGGCCGATAGCAGCAGTGGACTTTCCCTTGCCATCTCCAGTATACACTTGAATCAATCCTCTTTCCTTCACTTTAGCTTTCCTTTACGCAGAGTATTTATTTGTCACCCTGAACGAAGTGAAGGGTCTCCAGACGCTGTCTTGAGCAACGCGAAGGATTCTTCGCTGCGCTCAGAATGACAAACTGAATTGCTAAGCACTCTACCTTTATACTATCGGACAGAAATCTCCAGAAACCAAACATTGTCTCTCTTCTCCTTCTTGCCTGGGATGACCTCGAGCGGCGTCTTAAAAATGGGACCAT
>JAGMBH010000105.1 GCA_023129815.1 Dehalococcoidia bacterium | reverse complement strand
AATTTCATTCAAAGAAGACTTATCCAAGTTTCTGCCAAGCAAGCTTTGGTCTAATTTAGTCGCTACTACTATTGCCTTAAATCCAAGGCTCCAAAAATCAGCAAGGAGTTCCTCAGATCCAATCCCCCAAAGAGGCAAAATAGGCTTTATTCCAAGTTCCCCACAAACCCTCTCGAGCCACTCCCTATGCTCCTCTAAGTCCATATCGCCAAAAACTCCTCCTTCTATCCCTTTCACCTTAAGTCTTTCCACAACCTTTTTAAAGTTCTCCTCATAATCTTCCCAAGATGTTTTAACCTGAACCATGGGAATCCCTATAGCCCTTGACTGCGATTCCAAAATCTCGGACTTAACGCCATGAGACCTCAACCTCTCCCCATCCTCAGAAATGAAGTTGACCAGATATGAAACCTGGTAACCCTGAAAAATCGCTTTATAAGTTGCCAAGGCAGATTCCTTCCCCCCACTCCAAGAAGCAAAGACCTTCATTTAATCACCTCAGCTAATAATTTCTTCTACCTCAAAGAGAGCAGTATTGGCGTGACACTCACAAGAGATTGCCACAGCGAGCGAATAAGGAGGTTCTAACCCTTCAACATACTCCAACCATTCTTTCACCTCAGCCCCTGATACTGCCCCCACACCACCAAGATCTTGGCTTACAAAAATTTTGTAATGATCCACCATCTCAGATAGAGAGAATTCAAGAAGCTCATGCATAGGGGCAACTTTCTTACGACCGGTCACTGGACAGATCTTTGGCTGTGAGCAGGGAATCTTACACCACATTCCTTTAGGCATATAACTTGAAGTGATAGTCCCTGAACCCTGGGAAAGAACTACCTTTTTGGGTAAGCCAATCAAGGCTCTCCTTACCAAAAATTTGCTCTTGGTTATTTTGAGCTCTCTTATTTCCAACCATTTCTGTGTCAATTTACCAGCAATCCCGCCAGGAATAGTAGGAATAATCCACTTTACGGGCTCATATCTCAAAATGTTTGCCAATACATCTGTCACCTCACCAATAACAAGCGATATCCCTTCTATTTTTGTCTCCCTCATATCTTTCTCAGCCAATATTGCATCAGCTATCTTGCTGCCTGGGCAGTGTTGGTTTAAATCTATTATTACGGCTCTGGCTCCAACCTCTTTGGCAATTATCGCCCCTTTCGCACCCCAATGCCCTCCACCAGCACATACCAGCAAATCTCCCTTCCCAATAACTGGCGTATCAATCACCGTGTCCATTACCTTCCCTCCCCAAACAGTTCTGGATGAAGTTGTCCAGCTATCAAATCGAGGGCCTCAATTATTCTAGGTCCCGGGATATCTACAAGAGCTGCCTGAATGCCATATACTCTGCCATTTCTAACTGCTGCCACTCCCTCCAGTCTTGTTTCACCCGTAATATATTCCAAGGTCGGGGCATATCCTTGGACACAAAATATCACCTGAGGATCCCTTACAATGATGGCTTCTAGGTCCACTTCTTTATACCCTTCAAGGTCTGAAAAGATATTGACTCCTCCGCCTTTTTGAATCAAATCGTTGGCCATTGTGTTGGAACATGCTACCCAGAGAGGTTCATACAGATAAAGAACAGTCGGTTTTTCAGCCTCAGCAAGGTTACTTGTCTTTTTTGCCATATTCTTTAATCTTTGCTCTATATTTGAGATTAAAGTGGAGGTGTCTTCCTCTCGATCTGCAACTCTCCCGATCAGCTTTATATCATTAAGTACGGCCTCAATACTTCTGGCCTCTAGAATAACCACGGGCAAACCTAGGTCCTCTAGCCTTTCAACAGCCTGTTTTTGGTAAGGGACAGCTAGAACCAGATCTGGAACTAGCGCGATAATTTTCTCAATATCCAGATTGGCAAACTCACCAACCTCGCTCACCTCCTCTAGCTCCGATATTGTCTCCTTCAAATCTCGTTTGGAGCAACTATCTACTCCAATAATGCTGCTTCCGGCACCAAGAGCAAACAATATTTCAGTATTAGCAGTAGACAAGGAAATTATCCTGGCAGGCTTCATCGGTATAGTAACTGTCCGCCCCAATTGGTCAACAATCTCCATGGGATAATTTGATATAGAAGGTCTGCCGAAAATCTCCGGATGAACAAAGTGAGCAAACCACTCTAAGGCATCCACTATCCTTGGCCCATCACGGCTAACTAGGTCAGCATCAATCTGATACACTCTACTGCTCTTACGAGCCTCGGTGACCATAAGTCTCGGCTCTCCCTTCGCCCAGTTAAATGGTTTGTTTCTAGCCTCCCCATGTCCAGTGCAAGCAATAATTACCTCAGGGTTGCGAGCAATAACCTCTTCAAGGTTAACCATTTTATGCCCTATAATATCCTGGAAAATATTCACTCCACCAGCTTTCTCAATCAATTCCTGAGTTGTAGTTCCCGAGCCTAGACTCCATAACGGCTCGTGCCAGGTGATATAAAAGACCCTTGGCTTTCCATCCGGGTTCTGGGTTTTATCTGTTATCGCTTTAATCCTGGTTTCCATTTGAGCCACAAGCTTAGATGCCTCATCCTCTTCTCCAGTTATTTTTCCTACCATCCTAATATCTTCCAGTATTCCATCCAGACTTTGAGACACTAAGGCAAATACAGCAAGACCTCTCTCTTCCAGAGCAGGAATAACCTCCTTGGCATGAATGCTGCCAGCTAATATCAAGTCTGGTTGCAAGGCGATTATCTTTTCTATATCGGGCGTGGAAAATCCTCCCACCTTTTCCTTATCCAAAACTTCCGCTGGGTAGTTACAGAATTCCGTCACTCCCACCACCTTGTCTCCCAAACCCAGGGCAAATAGAATCTCAGTATTAGAAGGGACTAAGGAGATGATTCTTTGAGGTATTTCCTTAATGCTGACTGACCTTCCCAAATCGTCAACTATGGCACCAGGAGATACAGGTTCAACAGGAGTACAGGCTGCCAGGATAAGTACGATGCCCAAAAGAGCAAAAAGCTTCAACTGCACTTTCATATACACAAGTAAGCTTGATTAAAATTATAAAAGGCTATAGTTAAGATGTCAATGGCTCAAGCAAATTTTGAGGCAATATTGCCCTAATAGGGTTTCAGAGGGCTTTCTCTAGCAGTTAAAGAAGATAAAAGGGTAATGGCACCATTTGGTGAAACTACATGTTGATAGATTCTCTATCCTTCATTAGATCAACAATTCTATAATCCAGGTTTTCTTCCTCCAATCTCTGCACTAATGTTGAAACTCCATCTTCAGCACAAACAACTAAGAAAGGCAAGCCACAATAAGCTGCTTCTATCGCTGCTTCCCTGACACCATAAATATAATCAGGCTTTATAGTCACTTGCTTCAGTGCCACTAAAGCTTCAACCCCAATAGCTCCTACCAGCTTGGCTTTGTCTAACTCTCCTTTCAATCTGATAAGATCAGTATTCCTGGCCCCCCCCGCTTGCACATTGGGCACCTTGCCTATAGTTATCCTCCCTGTCTTTAGCTTTATCACCCCCTCCACCTTGGAAACACCAACATCTCCCCCTTTCTTAGCCTCAGAGACAGTTACCCCCCTGGCTCCTTCATCACTTACAATGTCAGAGGCAAACAGCAAGCCGTCCTTCATATAAAGCGAGACTGCCTGCCCTCCAGATAAGTCGCCATCAGCTATGGCAGTGGAAGTTGATATATCGCTCACCACCCGGCTCACAAAGGAAGAGTAGCTTTGCAATTGCCTTGCCATCCTCAGAATCCAATCTACACCCTCTCTAGTCACTTTATACCTGGAACGACCTTGTGAGCTAAGCCAGCCACCCTTGATCAATTCCTTGACATACTCGGAGACAGCCTGAGAGGTTACATTTAGCTTTTCGGCAATGTCCTTTTGCTGTATATTCGGTTGATTCGCCGCTATCTCCAGCAATATCTGAAACTTAGTAGCCAGATTTTTACTCTGTAATATTTGTGCCATGTCAAAAACATTATATCATTTACTAGCCAAGGCTACAGCTAATAGTTTAGCAACCTCAACTAGCTAAGACTTGGCAACTTTCTGAAGGGCAAGCAAACTGGGACACCCATTTTTCAATACACACTCATTGCAGCAAGGCTGTCGAGCATGGCATATTCGCCGGCCATGCTCTATCAGATGAAGATGGAATTGATATACCTTTGAAGGTGGGATTTGCCCCTGCAGTAAGTTATGGGCCTTTTCTATTGAAACTTTGGAGTCAATTAAACCTAGTCGCTTGGTCACCCGAAAAACATGAGTGTCCACCGGCAAGGATGGCTTCCCTAACCCAAAGAGGAGCACGCAGCTAGCTGTCTTAGGACCCACCCCAGGCAAGTGCATCAAATAATCCTTAGCTTCAGATATATTCATCGCTTTAAGAAAATCAAGGCTAAGAGAGCCTTGCTCATCTTCAATCTTATTGAGTATCTGCTTTATTCTTACCGCCTTAATCCGAGATAATCCCCCAGGTTTGATAGCTTGAGCGATATGCTCTACTGGAGCAGAAGCCGCACTTTCCCAGCTACCAAAGGTAGATAGTAGCGACTCGAAAACTTTTCTTGAGTTCACATCTGAGGTATTCTGAGAAAGGATAGTCCCTATAAGCACATCAATAGGCTCTCTGCCTGGCTGCCACTCTAAAGGTCCATATTCTTGCTCCAATGACTTGATGACTTCTTCGATGGTCATTTTCTTTGCTTCACAAAGGAATTTTCCTAAAATTTATGATAGTGTATCTCACCAAGACCCATGCGGAAAGTCATTTTGGATATGGATCCTGGCATTGATGATGCTCTAGCTTTGCTCCTGGCCTTAAGGTCACCTGAGCTCCAAGTCCTTGGCATCACTACAGTAGCAGGTAATGCCCCAGTAGAGATGACCAGTGCCAATGCCCGCCGAGTATTGGAATACCTGGGTGTAACTGATATTCTGGTGGCAATGGGCGCAGCAAAACCCTTAAAACACACTCTTGCCGATGCCCTAAATTACCATGGCCCAGATGGGCTAGGCCAATGTAACTTGCCTCCTCCCAGACTTCCACTGCACCCAGCAAAGGCCTGGGATTTCCTGGCCGAGTTAGTATTAAATGCACCAAGTGAGATCACTTTAGTGGCAACAGGGCCTCTAACCAATGTAGCTCACGCTTTCCAATATCATCCTGAACTACCCAAACTTCTAGCCGGACTAGTTCTCATGGGAGGGGCATACAGTCTCACACCTTATGGTAAAGGAAACCAAACCCCCTTTGCTGAGTTCAACATCTGGCAGGACCCAGAGGCAGCTTACATAGTGTTTAGCTCTGAAGTGGATATCATCGCTATAGGGCTGGACATATCTATGAATCCTGCCACCTGCTTGACTGGCCAACATTTAGAGCAAATTAAAGCTAGCCACACACCCGCTGCTCGCTTAACAGCCAAACTAGTGGAATATGCTATAAAACACCATGGACGCTGTGAACTTCACGATCCCTTAGCTCTGGCAACATTGCTAGATGCTTCCCTATTTGATTTCATATCAGCGCCCGTGGAGGTGATTTCAGGAAATGGCTGGGATCGAGGAATTACTCGTATCTTGGCTTTGGGACAAGCAGGTGAACTACCATTAACCCATGTAGCCGCTAGCGTAGACGGGCCCCGTTTTCTGAAGCTATTTCTATCACGCATACTAGAGAAATAAGATGGCTAAACTGGTAGTATGTGGCGCCATAAATTGGGATATAAGCTGCTTTGTGGAGCGGTTGCCAATGCCTGGGGAAGAGGTGCGGGTAAAGCATATCACCAGGGTGCCCGGAGGAACAGGAGCCAATGTAGCGGTAGCCGCAGCGCGTATTTTAGGACCTAAACAAGTTGCCTTAATCGGCGCTCTCGGAGAGGATAACATTGCTCAGCAACAAGTAGCCGCCTTAGCTACCGAAGGAGTCATTACCGAGGGAATCAACTATGTACC
>JAGMBH010000104.1 GCA_023129815.1 Dehalococcoidia bacterium | reverse complement strand
TCATTGCCAGTTGCTTGGGAGCGAATGCCAGGCTATGCCCCGAACATTTAAACAACCCACCAGTTAGACGCTTATTGCAGGAATGCCGAGGCATAGTCCTCACTGATCCTCCGTTAGATGTAACAGTAAAGCTGCTAGCCCTAACAAAACAGCGCGGAATCCCCTTGTTATGGGACCCCGGAATCCTGATAAGCCAAGGATGGGAGATGCTCGAGCCCCTTGCCAAGAGAACAGACATTCTTTTCCTAAATGAAGCGGAGGCGATTGCCCTTTTCGGAACCGCAGAAGTAGATATGAGCTTGAAGCATCTGCAAGAGATGGGACTCTACAACCACATAGTGCTCAAACTCGGTGCTCAAGGAGCAGCAATGCTTGAACCAGCTACGGGTATGGTGAGCGAAGTCCCTGCTCTACCCCTTAAAGACCTAGGTTTAAAGGTAATTAACACAGTAGGTTGCGGAGATGTCTTCGTGGGGGCCTTTGCCGCCTACCATGTTCTAGGAGCCAGTCTGCAAAAGTCGCTCATCATGGCTAGTGTAGCAGCAGGTCTTAACGCCACCCAAGCTGAAACTCGAGGTAGCCCAGAACGAGCAAACTTAGAGGCAACAGAACAAGGCAGCCGCGATTTTGGCTTCACAATTCGGGAATATAAGCGCTCTAAAAACTGCTGAGTAACCTCTCTCAATAAGATGTCTGATTTTCGGACTCAATTAAAAAGTGGCCTCTACACGGGAATTAAAAAGGGGTGGAGTAGTTTTGTTTGGATATGCAAAATCGTTGTCCCTGTCTCCTTTCTCGTAGCTCTTATTCAGTGGACTGGTTGGCTAAATCAACTAGATTTCTTATTACACCCCCTAATGAGCCTGATCAATCTGCCTGCCGCGGCAGCGTTACCAATCATTACCGCAATGGTAGTAAACTTTTACGCAGCCATCGCCATTATGGCAGTCCTTCCCTTTACCATCGGACAGATGACATTGATTGCCCTATTCATAATGATGGCCCACATGCTTATTATGGAAGGAATGATCCAACACAAATCTGGTTTTAACATCATCAAAGCAACCCTGGTTCGTATTACCGCAGCTATTTTAACTGTACTCATTGTCTCCCAATTTCTTGGTGATACTAGCCAGAGCATCGTCTTACCAGCCGATCTTACAGTTCATACTCCATTTATTGAGGCTCTAAAGAGTTGGACTATTAACATACTAGGCTTGTCCGTCAAAATTTTCGTAATCATCATGCTAGTTATGCTGCTACTGGAGTCTTTACAATCTCTGGGATGGATCAAATATCTGCACAAGTTTTTCAAGCCTTTCATGAGAATTCTTGGACTTTCAAACCAAGCAGTAACGATGTGGGTAGCCGGCGCTGGTTTTGGCCTGTTATATGGAGGAGCCGTTATTACTGAAGAAGCTAAAAAGGGGGCTTTGACAAAGGAAGAATTGGAGCATCTTCATATTTCTATTGGTATCAACCATGCTATAGTGGAAGAGACTGCCTTATTCTTAGCATTAGGATTAAATGCTTTCTGGTTGTTGATACCCCGGTTTGTCACAGCCGCTATAGCAGTTCACACTTGTCGCGCTATACAATATCTTAAGAGCAAAGCACTTCCCAAGTGACTCTTTGTGGCATAGTGCTTATGCATAACCCGCCTGCGTACACCTCTTCATCGAAGATACAAAGTACTGCTAGGAAAGCAAAAATAACCCTACATTAACAACTCTTAAATCTTTATCTATCGCCCGACTACCTGATAGAGTTTAGTATCCGCTTCACCCCGAGCATAAGCTTCATGCCACCCCTTGGGCACGGGCATTTTCTTGTACCAAAGGATTCGTTCTGCCTCAAGTAAATTACGGCGGCATCCCATGAAATCGGCAGCACAGATAACCTTGTGATTAGTAATAGAAGAAACCCAATCCAGCCATTTCTCCCCTTCCTCGGAGCGCAGTAAATGATGATCTAAAATCAAGGTATTAACTTCTCTGGCCAATCTTAAAGTCCTACGCAGTGCATCCTCCCGGTTTTCCTGAGTCAGGCTTGGCAAATAAATGGGCGGTCCAGATGCCAATACTACTGTCGGCTGCCATCTAAGGATTTGCTCAATTGCCTTATCATTGAGCATCTGAATATCCGAGGCATGTACGAAAACTTCGTTTCCCTCCTCAATCCTAGTCATCATCACTGTGCCACCTCTGCCCGCACCATGGGGAACAGGAGGAGAAAAGCTCAAGCATCCATCGCTTAGCCCTTCCGAAGCTGGAAGGACTTGATTGAGCTTTTTAGCTAAAGCTTCAGCTCGATGAACTTGGTTGGGAGAGAGATCCTGTGTCTCCCTTGCCCACAACCTGAGGTGCCTCAAGGATTCAGCAACTCGATCTGCTGAAAGCTGATAGGGGTTGGCATCAACCATGGGATGATGCTCACCGTGATAATGGCTAATTACCACATCTGTGGCATCTTTTAGTGCCTTTTCAATGGCATCTTTCACTCTCTCAGCCACGGCAACCTGAACCGGATGTGGCAGCAAGCCATGCCGCCTATATCCCAATGCCACCCCTGGATCAATAACTATTTTGCGATCTTTGGTCTCGACTACGCAGCACAAGCCACGAACCCCTAACGATTCTGCACCAATTATCTCTATCCGCACTCTAAAGTCAATATTACACTAATTACCTCTGATTATGATAACTTTATAAGAGCAATGAGGATAGAGAAAAAAGAGAGGTATTGGATAAGAATTAAGAGAGTTCAAGCTGATTTGCTTAAGTTTGGCATCAGCGCTGGCTCAGTTAGAAAGCTTATTTCCTCTTACCCCCTTAGTGTCTTGGAAAGGCTTATCAAAGCGACTGAGAAACGCCAACCCAGAGAGCCGGCTACTTACTTTCTAAATGGTCTCAAAAAATCCAGAATGCAACACAGGCTTGACCATGATCGGTGATGAAGACACATAAATTGCAATGATAGTAATAAAGTGTGCTAAATGCCGGGCTAAAATCTTTAAATACTTGAAGATTGGAAAGGGACGAATATTACACTGCTGGAAAGAGCGAATAATAGAAGATTATAGTGTTCGAGGTGAAAATGAAATTAGATGTCAGTGCGGCAATTTAATTGGGATTGATGAAAGGAGGTGGATCAAAATGAAACAACGCTCCTTTATTTATTCCGGAACAAGAACAAAGGGATAGAATGTTTCCATGAAACTTATAAGTGCCTGCCTATTGGGAATAAGGTGTACCTGGGACAGTAAAGATAATTACAAGAGCGATAAGGCAATCGAGCTTTTAAACTCTGAGACGCTAATCCCCGTTTGCCCAGAACAATTAGGAGGATTAAAGACCCCCAGGATACCTCAGGAAATTCAGGGAGGCACCGGTGAAGATGTCCTTGATAGGAAATGCAAGGTGCTAAATAGAAATGGAGAAGATGTTACCGCGGAATTTATTACCGGAGCAGAAGAAACCTTAAAAATTGCCAAGCTATTCCATGTTGAAGAATTTATAGGGAAATCTAAAAGCCCCTCATGTGGCTGTGGGCAAATATACGATGGCACATTCTCCCAAACATTGATTGATGGTGATGGCGTTACCACCGCATTATTGAAGAAAAATGGAATTAAAGTCCTAAGCGAAGAGGATTTGTAGCTTGCTAAGAAACCCACACAATTCCCTGTGAGTTCAGTGAGGTCGAAGCCTGATGAATCAGGACTTATGTGAGATATCTAGATCGCTTAACCCTGGGGAGACAGCTTGTCACTAACCTCCTGGAGTGACACTCTGCCAGCAGATACAACCATCTTTAAAGCATCATCAACCGAAATGTTGGTCCGAATAACTTTATCTTCCGTCACTATCTCCAGAAAGCCCGATGTCGGATTAGGAGAAGTGGGTATAAAGACGTTGAGCAATCTTTC
>JAGMBH010000103.1 GCA_023129815.1 Dehalococcoidia bacterium | reverse complement strand
ACCTGCATAAAGCCAGTTTTGCCCGGCTTAGAGAAGCCTTCCAGGATTTGTTTAATACCAGCATAGAGTTGTCGCGCTGCTGGGACTTTCGCCAACAAGGATTCACCATAATGAATCACCCTCCTTCCCACAATGTTGCTGGCTATCACCCCAGCCAAGTAAATTATTACTATCGTTACGCCAAAGCCTACTCCAGGAACTGTGCGACCCCATATAGACCTGATTACAGGCTGCAGTATATTGTCGAGGACAACAAAGATCCAGACAAATATTAATATGGTGACACCAATTGGCACGACAACAAGAATGCCCGTGGCGAATTGTGCCCTTAATTTCTTACCTAGCCAACCCCAAGATACCCTCTGAGTGTGCTTCATTCCCTTATCCTCCTTATTGCGCCAAGTACAGTAATACTTTCAAGCAACCAATTGATAGCTATTCTAACATTGTAAATTGTCAACGAGAAATGAAACACAATGAACCCGAACTGACCGAAAGTCAGTTAAAAGATGGCACCTCAAACTGGGAGAAGTCTATTCTTCCCCTTAAATGAACAAACTCCTAATCGTTACCTAAACTCTTGAGGAGGCTTGCTAGGCTCTCGAGTATTGACATTCGGGAAAAGAAGGCATAAACTCAAGTTCCAACCTGCAGAGTTACATAAAACAATTAAAATTGGGTTACTGAAGATGGACTTGGAGGAAGGGCGTTGGAACTGCTAATTACCTTGGCACTGGACTGGTGCCCTTTGGTTTTTTCACACTAGGGGAAGCTCAGTATGGCGAAACTTGTGTATGTTGCGGGTCCACTGTTCTCAGAAGCTGACAGGGAATTTCTCGAATGTATGATTGATATTCTCGCAAAGGCTTCAAATCTTGATTGCAAGAATGATTTCTTTTTACCGCACCGTGATGGAGGCGAGCTTGGAAGGGGGATAAAGCGCAAGGAAATTTTTGAACTTGATATAAAGCAGGTTAATTCAGCAAGGATAATAGTTGCCCTGCTTGACGGTCAAGATGTTGACAGCGGAACTTGTATTGAGCTTGGTTATGGCTACGCAAAAGGCAAGAAAATTTTCGGGCTACTTACGGATTTCCGGGCATACTGTACTGCTGACCCTGAACCACATCGTCCAAATCTCATGGTTTGGGGAGTATGTGAAGAGGGGCACACCGTTTTCAGTAACCTAAGTTCCTTGGCGGAAGCATTCACCGAGTATGTGAAAGCGCATTGCTCTTAGGCATTACCACAAGGTTTAGGAGGTAAGTGACACTTTAAGGAGAAAGACGATTGCAAACAGGTTGTGGTTTAGCTACAGGTCTTGTGTGCGGATTGGACCTAATGGGAAGTTCACCCAAGCTCTGCAAACGGGCAACAGAGCGAGAGGTAGAGAACACTTAGAGCTTGACAAGTACCATGTGTTCAGGGGGTCGTTATGGCACAAATAGGAAAGATGGAAGTAAGAAAGGCATTCTTGGAGTTAATCTTTGAGGCTGGCAGCATGCGAAGATGGAATGACAAGATATGCCCTGTCGAACTGAGAGAGCTGGACAAACAAGCCCATAAAATGATAATTGCATACGTGATAGGCAAATTTGAGGAGAACAACGATGACTTCAGCTGGATGAAAGTCATAGAGGGAGGATGTTTTGAGTTTTTGCAAAGGCTTATCGTTACGGATCTAAAGCCGCAACTTTTTTATGAGATTAAGAATAATAGAAAGACCTATGCCCAATTGAACAAGTGGGTTTATGAACAGTTACGCCCCAAAATATCCCCCCTTGGTGTCGAGTTTTGTGAGAGGTTCCGCACCTATTTTTCAGATACAGGGGAAACTCTTAATAAGAACATCTTGAATGCAGCTCACTTCTATGCCACGAGATGGGAGTTTGATATTTTGGAACGGGCGAATCCGAATGGATATGAAATGCAACAGATACGGGGCAGATTGGAGCAAGTGCTACAGAAATACTACGATTTAGAAGGTATGAGAGAATTGACAATGTATCCTGACCTAAAGGGTTTTGTCGATTTATGTGGTCAATTGAGATTTCAAACGAGGTGGAGTCATATAAATATGACTCCCAGAATCTCCGTGCTCGGTCATATGCTTATAGTTGCTATGCTAGCATATTTGTTATCGCTGGCAATAAACGCGTGTCAAAAAAGGTGCATCAATAACTACTTTACTGGTCTGTTTCACGACCTACCAGAGGTTCTTACGCGAGATATTATCTCTCCCGTAAAAGAGTCCGTCCAAGGACTGCAGCGTATAGTCAAGCGATTTGAGAGAAAACAGATGAAAGAGGAAGTCTATAAGCTGATCCCTAGCTCATGGCATGGTGAGATCAAAATGTATACGGAGAATGAATTCAAAACTATCGTCAGTAAGGAGGGGGAGATAACACAAACGACTAGCGCAGAAATTAACCAACGGTATAACCGAGATGAGTTTAGTCCGCGAGATGGACAGCTGGTTCGGGCAATAGACCATCTTGCTGCTTATATAGAAGCGTATCTGGCTACGGAGCAGCACGGCATCAAAAGCACACAACTTGAGGACGCCAAGAGAAAATATTCACGCAGGTACAGAGGGCAAAAAGCCAAGATTGCAGGCATAGACTTTGCCTCCGTCTACGCTGACTTTGGGAGATAAACAAGTTGTCCAATATCAGCGAGAATCGAATACTACTGCTAGTTCTGTTAGCTAGCTGCGCAGTATGACGAAATCTTAAAAATCCTCCTTTTTAATACTAGTATGGGCAATGATTCCGCGCTAATTATCCCCATCCATGCCCATGAACTCTCTCAGCTTCATTAAAGATCAGTTTGTAAACGGGATTTTCTTGGAGAGCGCCACAGTGTGATTTTAACAGCCTATAAGATGCGTCCTGACTACCTCAACCAGCCATTCAAATGTAGTGGGCAAATATACGATGGCACATTTTCTCAAAATTGATTGACGGTGATGGCGTTACCACCGCATTACTGAAGAGAAATGGAATTAAAGTTGTAAATGAAGAAGATTTCTAGCTTTCTAAGAAACTCGTGCAATTTCCTTAGAGCGATAACTATTTTGCGCCCTTCAGTTCTGACCAACTAACATAAGCCGAACTCCCAACGATTCTACCCCAATTATCTCTACCAGATCGCTAATATCCCCTTAAACTTATATAATTCTTCGTGATTACCATTTGTAAGCAAGTATAGACGGTAGGAAAAGTACTAATCAAATGGCATAATGCTAAGCTCTGCCCTAGTCTTCATTCTGAACAAAATATTATAAAACACAGTATGGATTTATTTGAGAGCTTAGGTTATCTAATTACAAAAGATAACATGACTACCATGATTGCCCGTGAACATAATGATAAGGATGGGTATAGATAACCCTCATACCTAGTGGTTCTGTGCTATCAATCCATAAACTAACGCTTGGCTCTTCTATGTAGTTCTCGGTGTTCTTCTTTCGTTAGCACTCTCAGATTTTGGGGGTCATTGCTGTTTGGGTCTCGGTCTTTATGGTGTATCTCTAGATTGCTAATATGGTGTTTCCGTCCATCCTTGTCTGACCGACATCCACGACGCCTAATAATAGCCTCCCTTTCTGTTGGTGTTAGCTCAGGCATATTATACCTCCACTATTTCCATTATAGCACCAGGTTGGAAGGTGTCAATGGGACAAGTGTAGACGGTAGGCAAAAAGAAACAGGCTTCAAAACCCTCTTTATTTGCCTCTCAGCCTATGTTTCACAAATTAAAAGCGAACTAGATTGAACTAAACGAGAAGGTATGCTACATTCAATCCAAGATTATGGCTAATTCCGTAACACTAGTGCCAACTACTGTTGAACCAATCCGCCGTGCCTTTCCCGCCGAGAAAGCAAAGGCTTGGCATTACAAGCTACACCCCTACTACACCAAGCAGCCTTCCAACGTGGTGGGCGAATATATCCGCCACTTTTCCCATGAGGGAGAATTAGTTGTCGACCCCTTCTGCGGCAGTGGTGTTACTGCCATTGAGGCACTAACTAATAGGCGGCGAACAATTTGTATCGACCTCGACCCACTGGCAGTTTTTATCACCAGGATGACTTGCCTTGCTCCTGTTGACCTCAATGCCTACTGGGAAGCCTACCGCCAGGTCGAGCGTGAAATGAAGTCTGTTGTGGAGTTTGTACGTAATGCTTCATCTAAAGAGTTAGACGACTATGAGCTAAAGGAGTGGTATCCCAGAGGCGTGAAGCTACCCTCAAATGCCGATAGAGGCTATGTGGAAGACCTGTTTGGAAAGGCACAGCTAATAGCCTTGGCTCATTTGCGTTCGGCTATTATGAAACTGCAAAACCAGCAAGCGCTGGAACTGCTGCTATTTGCCTTCTCCGGCATCCTTGCAAGAGCAAGCATTACCTATGGAATTGATCCGAGACATGCAGGTGGAGGAGACAGTGGTATTTTTCGAGTATACCGCTACTGGGTACCACCAAAGCCTGATTATCGTGATGTTTGGAGTTTATTTGCTACCAGGGCAAGGCTGGTAGCTAAAGCTAAGGAAAGAAGCAACAGGCTCTTTGGAGACTTTATGCGTGAAGGTAATACCTTCAATGTTTATTGTGATTCAGCCGAAAACCTGCTCAATTATATAGACGAGGGCACAGTTGATTACATCTATACCGACCCTCCCTATGGGGCTCACATTGCCTATTTAGATTTAGGCACAATGTGGCATGCCTGGCTGGGATTAGAGGTTACTGATGAGATGCGAGCCAGAGAAGCAATCGAAGACGGAGAATTGCAATTTGATGAAAGGCACTATCTGGAGGTATTACAGAAATCCTTTGAGCAGATGTTTTATGCTCTGAAGGATGAGGCATGGCTATCGCTCGTCTTTCATCACAAAGAAACAAATCTATGGTATTCCCTCCGGGATATGCTTCGCTACATCGGCTTTAACTATGTAAATTGCGTTGCCCAACCATTAGCTAAGCAGACTTTTCACAAGATTAAGAATCCACTACGAGTTCTTGGCGAGAGCCTGATTGTGAACTTTCAGAAATCTGCAGTAAGGAAAATATCCCAGCCTATGTCTCTGCCAATGGCAAATATAATTAAGAATGTGGCTGAGAGGGTAATTTACCGTGATGGCGGGGCAACGGCAGAGGAGATACTCAGAGAAGTAGTGCCAGACCTTTTCGATAACGACCTTTTCTTCGATGCTGCTTCCAAGAATATAGGTGATATCCTGGCAATCCTTGAGAGTGACTTTGACCTTGAAGAGAATAACCTGTGGCAAATCAGGGCTGAGCGCCAGGTGGGCAACTTCATTCCAACAAGAGTCCGCATTAGATACTACGTAATAGGCTATTTACGCAAGGTGGGCAAGGCAAACTTTGATAGCGTTGTGACTACCATCCTTCCGCTACTTATAAACGGACATCGACCGACAAGGCAAGATATTACCGATGTCCTGAATGAGGTAGCAACTTCCCATGATGGCATCAATTGGGAATTAAAAGACCCCAGCGTGCTGGCAAAACAGGGCATTTTGCCATTATTCGTCTCTGAGAAAGGTGAAGAATATGCTCTTCAAATCCCCGCCAGCACCACTCATAATCAGTATATCTATCGCCTTGCCATACTTTGCCAGAAGGCTGGATTTGTGCCCTATATAGGCAAACAGGAGAGAAACGACCCCATGCTAGCAGGGCTTAAACCACTGACGCGTCTTAATGTAAAAGCCGAGCCAGTTCAGCAAAAGCGCATTGCGCAGATTGATATAATCTGGGCGCAAGCAGATGGCACCCCAATATGGGCTTTTGAAGTAGAGGAACATACTTCTATTTTGAGTGCTCTGGAGCGTTTTGTAGCTCTGCTATCGGCCGTGCCCGAATTGGGCAAAAGTCGACAATTGACTATTGTGGCTCCTAAAGCTAGACGCAGAAAGCTCCAGCAGGAGCTAACCAGCTCGTCCTATATTGGGCACCCCCTCTTCCTAGAAAACAAAATTACCTACATGTTTTATGACGACTTAGAAGCCGGCTTTTCTAAGTATAGCCGCCGAGCCAGCCTCCGCCCCGAAGAGCTTCATGCCCTATGCCGCCTTCCACCAGCTTCAAATAGCTAATCCTATTTACTTCGAGCAGCATCTCTGACAGGAAGTTATAGTTCTCAACTATCGAACACAATGTGGTGCGTGAGCCACCCCACAGTGAAAGAAGCAATGGAGGAAGTCACTCGGTCTACGCCAATAATCAACATCTAGCTTTTCCTCTTGCTAAGCTTGTACCAGGGATGATAGCTAATTATTGAACTCTTATCTAATTCGCCAACTCCTTCCTGTAGGCCATGTTGCTATTACATCTGCAGCGCCCTGGTGCCTGGTATTAACATTACACTCTGCTCCACGCCCACGAAGACTTTGTGCCACATATTGCTCCATATCTGTCCCGAATGACATAGTCTTCCCCCTAGTTCTTGAATAATTCTCGTTGATTCCTGCATAACCTTGTCTTATTCAACGATAGCAAA
>JAGMBH010000102.1 GCA_023129815.1 Dehalococcoidia bacterium | reverse complement strand
GTGATACAGAGGGTTGCCAAGGAGCAATCCGGAGCTAATCCCAAAAAATCATCCTTAGTTCGGATTGCAGGCTGAAATCGCCTGCATGAAGTCGGAGTTGCTAGTAACCGCAGGTCAGCTATACTGCGGTGAATACGTTCTCGGGCCTTGTACACACCGCCCGTCACGCCATGGGAGTCGGAAACGCCTGAAGTCGATGAGCTAACTTGCTTTTGGCAAGAAGCAGTTGCCGAGGGTGGAGCTGATGACTGTGACGAAGTCGTAACAAGGCAGCCGTACGGGAACGTGTGGCTGAATCACCTCCTTTCTAAGGAGTCGAAAGGCGATAGTCTTATGATTCCTAGGTCGGTT
This sequence comes from Dehalococcoidia bacterium, assembly GCA_023129815.1. Taxonomy (GTDB): domain Bacteria; phylum Chloroflexota; class Dehalococcoidia; order GIF9; family AB-539-J10; genus 20-14-all-45-10. The sequence goes on along the minus strand of JAGMBH010000102.1, from coordinate 5,053 downwards.
GGTAGACTAAAAGTCTACTGTAAGCTTTTAAGTATTTCCTTCCTTCCACTATTCAGTTGTTAAAAGTGTTGCTCTTAGTATTATAAGTTGCTGTAGCGCTTTATCTTTTTTGTTCCCTAATTTATCTCTATTGTACTTCTACGCTATCAGGCTTAGTCGAAATCACGTAGAAGTTGACTCCAATTCGCAAAAAGATTAATATTAAGTCCTAATGAATTATATGCATTGCTTTAATGGAATAAAGAGGGAAGATGGATTATGTATATATCTTAGTTGGCCTTGCTCTTGTTTTAGGTGGCCTTGTTGGTTACCTTGCCAGGCAGATGGTAGCCAATCAGCAGATTCGAAGTGCCAGAAAGGAAGCGCGGAGATTATTAGATGAAGCAACAGCTAAGCATAAGGAAGTTCTTCTTGAGGCTAAAGAGGAAGCCGCCAAGGTTAGGAATGCTGCTGAGGCGGAGAGTAGAGAGCATCGCCTTCAGTCACAGCGCTTAGAAAGGCGCCTCGACCAGAAAGAGGAAGCGTTAGGGCGAAAATTAGATTCCTTAGAACGGCGTGAGCGCGACCTGGATAATAGAGCAAAGGGCATCGAAAGGACAAAGGTTGAGCTCGAGCGGATAAGGAAAGAGCAGCTGGCGAAACTTGAGTCCCTGTCTGGCATATCTAGCGATGAAGCAAAGCGTTCTCTGCTCCAGGCTCTAGAGCAGGAAGTTAAAGAGGAAGCCTCACGACTGGTTCGAATATGGGAAGCCCAAGTAAAGGAAGAAGCTGATAGAGAAGCTCAACGCGTTTTAGCCACGGCTATCCAGAGGTGCACCACCGATGTTGTTTCTGAGACCACGGTATCTACCATTTCCTTACCCAGCGATGAGATGAAGGGGCGGCTTATTGGTCGAGAGGGGCGTAATATCCGAGCTTTGGAGCAAGCTACTGGCGTTGACCTTATTATTGATGATACTCCGGAAACGGTTACTATTTCTAGCTTTGACCCAGTAAGGCGTGAGATAGCTCGCATTGCTCTGAATAGGCTTATCCTTGATGGGCGTATTCATCCGGCTCGGATTGAGGAGGTGGTGGAAAAAGCTAAGACTGAAGTTGAAGTTATAATCCGCAATGAGGGTGAACGGGCTGCTTATGAGGGCGGAGTACCAGGGTTACATCCGGAGTTGATCAAGTTACTTGGTCAGCTTAAATTCCGTACTAGTTATGGGCAGAATGTTTTACTTCATAGCCTTGAAGTTTCCCATCTAGCTGGTATGCTGGCTGATGAAATTGGGGCCGATGCCGGTGTAGCTAGAAGGGCGGGATTGCTTCACGATATTGGGAAGGCGGTGAATTATGAAGTGGGGGGTTCTCACGCCTTGATAGGTGCTGATTTGGTTAAACAGTGGGATAAATCTGCTGAAGTAGTTCAAGCTGTTGCTGAGCATCATGGCGAAGCTTCAACATCCAGTGTTATGGGCTTTATTGTTGCTGCTGCCGATGCTATAAGTGGTTCACGTCCTGGTGCTAGACGTGAGTCTTTGCAGCAATATTTAAAGCGGATTGAGGAATTGGAGGATATAGCTAGTGGTTTCCCTGGGGTCGAGAAAGCCTTTGCTATTCAAGCTGGGCGGGAAGTACGTGTTTTGGTGAAACCTGAGGAAATTGATGATTTGACAGCTATTAGACTGGTTCGGGACATTTCTAAGAAAATAGAAGAAAGCCTGACTTACCCTGGTCAAATAAAAGTAATAGTGATGCGAGAGACTGTAGCTGTGGATTATGCTAAGTAGGATGGTTTGGGCAAAGCAATGTCATTGCGAGGGGACGAAGCAAACTGAAGATATTAATAATAGGCGACATTATTGGCAAGCCTGGCAGGACAGCGGTGAAGAAGTTGTTACCAGGCTTGCATCATGAATATGGGGTTGATCTGGTAGTAGGCAATGGTGAGAATGCTGCCGGTGGTTTAGGGCTAACTCCGAGCACGGCGCAGGAGCTTTTTGATTCTGGCATTGACGCAATAACTTCAGGCAATCATATCTGGGTTCATAAGGAAATCCTGCCTTATCTGGATGGTAACTTTCCCCTTCTCCGCCCATTGAACTATCCGCCAGCGTGTCCCGGCCGTGGCTATTGGTTCCGGGACAATGTTTTAGTTGTTAATCTTATGGGGCGCACTTTCATTGGCAATTTCGATTGCCCCTTTCGAGCTATGGACAAATTGTTAGCTGAGTTTAAAGATAAAACAAATGTTATCATTGTTGACTTTCATGCTGAGGCAACTTCGGAGAAAGTGGCCATGGGTTGGTATCTCGATGGTCGAGTTAGTGCCGTGCTCGGCACACATACTCATGTAGGTACTATTGATGCTCGTATATTGCCCAGAGGTACCGCTTATGTTACTGATATAGGCATGGTTGGTCCTATGGACTCGATCATTGGTGATGATGCGAACAATGTAATTAATCGTTTTCTCTCCCAAATACCTGGACGTTTGTCAGTGGGGAAGGGGATTGTTGACTTCAATGCCATCTTGATCGAAGTGAATGAAGATACTGGTAAGGCGGTGGACATTAAGCGTATTCGAAAAACAGTAACCTAGGCATGGAAATCGACCTCCATAGGGTGAAACAACGACTATATTACTGGCGGTAACTTTGCCTTGAGACTAGTGAGGTGCCTATTCACTTTAGCTGGGAAAGTTTAACCTTTCCTATGACCCTTGACATTATTTCGCCAGCTTTGCCGTGAATGACTAACGTAGCATAATGGTCAAGGGGAGTGGCGCTGAGGTTAATAATAGCTAGCTTAGCTCCGGCATTTTGGGCATACATTGGTATATAAACCGCGGGATAAATAACGAGCGTAGAGCCTATAATGATTAGAAGGTCACAGTTCTGTGAGCGGCGAGTGGCCTCTGTCAGTGTTTTCTCGGGTAGTGCCTCACCGAATAGAACGACATCTGGTTTCAAAATGCCCTGACAGTTGGGGCAAGCAGGGACATCGGTTTCTTGCTTTATTCTTTGTAATAGCTCTTCCGTAGGAAAGCGTTGGTGGCAGCTTAAGCATATCGTCCATTTCATATTACCGTGAAGCTCAAACACCTTGTTCTCGGGGACTCCTGCCTTTTGATGGAGGTTATCCACATTTTGAGTGATGACGCAATCCAGCTTACCTAATCTATCAAGCTCGGCGATAGCGTAATGGGCGGGATTTGGCTTGGTTTCTGTAATAAGGCTGCTTTCACTGAGCATCTTCCAGTGTTTTCTGCGAGCTTCTGCACTGCTGAGAAACTTTTGAATGGTGAACTCATCGGGGTCATATTTGTCCCAGATTCCTCCTGGACTGCGGAAATCTGGTATCCCTGATTCAGTGCTCACACCGGCGCCGGTGAAAACTACAATCTTTTTAGCCTGCAGAATTAGGTCGTATAATAAGTCAATCTCCATATCCTCAGTCTTTTATAGTATAACCTTTACTACCCTGTTAATACCGCTTAAGTCAGGAATTAACTCAATACTGGCTTGGGGGAAATAATTGTTTATAATCGAGCTTACTACTTTGTCTTGGGCTTGACCTACCTCTAGGAACAGGCTTCCCTCAGGGCAAATTTTCCCTGGAATTTGAGCTAAAAGGCAGCGTATCTTATCTAGGCCATCCTCGCCACCGGCTAAAGCTATTATTGGCTCGAAATTTATTATTTCTGGACTTAGTGCCTTCAGTTCAGAATCCTTGATGTAAGGAAGGTTAGCCACTATGACATTTACAGGTTGGGGTAATGGTTCAAGCAAATTGCCTTGGATAAGTTCTACCTGGCTATCAAGCTTATGATGCTGGCAATTCATACCAGCTACCTCGAGAGCTGAAGCTGAGATGTCTGTAGCATAGATTTTAGCTTTAGGAAGTGCCAGGGCAAGGCTGATAGCGATATTCCCGCTACCGGTGCCAATGTCAGCTATGATAGGGTTTCCTAGGGGAAAGCGTTGTTTAGCAAACTCAACAGCCTTTTCCACTAAAAGCTCTGTCTCTGGCCTGGGGATAGAAACACGATTGTCAATGTAAAAGTTGATGCCATAGAATTGGCAACGCTTTAAGATGTAAGCGGTGGGCTCGTGGAAAAGGCGACGCCGAAGGAGATGCCATAAGTGATTTATTTCTGCTGAAGTTAATAGCCGCTCTGGTTCACTGTATAAGCGTGTTTTTGATATTCCCAGGGCATGGCACACTAGAAGTTCAGCCTCGATAGAAGCATCATCAATTCTGGCCATAGATAATATGTGGCTAGTTAAATATAAAGTTTCGCTTGAAGTCATGAAAGGACTGCTTCTAATTGTTCAACTTGCTCTTTAGCAGACAGAGCTTCGATGATTTCATCGAGTTCTCCGTCCAAAATCTGGCTCAGATTGTGGAAAGTTGAATTGATGCGGTGGTCGGTAACACGCTCTTGTGGGAAGTTATAGGTGCGTATTTTCTCTGCCCGCTGGCCACTGCCTACTTGAGTTCTTCGTTGTCTATCTATCTCTTCAGATTGCTTGCGCTGTCTTAAGTCAAATAGCCTGGCTCGGAGTACTGACATGGCTTTCATTCTGTTTCTTACTTGGGAGCGCTCATCTTGACAAGTAGCTACTATGCCGCTGGGCAGATGCGTAATGCGAACTGCTGTAGTTACTTTGTTTACATTCTGTCCTCCAGCGCCATGGCTGTGGAAGAATTGCATTTTGAGGTCATCTGGGTTGATGTTCAGCTCAATTTCTTCTGCTTCAGGTAGAACAGCTACAGTGGTTGTGGAGGTGTGTATTCGTCCAGAAGCCTCAGTGAGAGGCACTCTTTGCACTCGGTGAACGCCACGCTCGTACTTTAATTGACTAAAGGCGCCTTTACCTTTAACCTCAAATATTACTTCCTTGAAGCCTCCGATTTCACTCTGGTTGCTATTGATAATGTTTACTTCCCAGCCTTTATTTTGGGCATAGCGGCTATACATACGGAATAGGTCGGCAGCAAAAAGGCTTGCCTCTTCACCACCAGCACCAGCTCTTATTTCAATGATGACATCTTTATTAGCTAG
>JAGMBH010000101.1 GCA_023129815.1 Dehalococcoidia bacterium | reverse complement strand
GCTATTTCGGGTTGAGCTATCAGCCGAGTTAGCTCTTCATAGCGCTTCTGTATTAATTCCAATTTATCAAGCATAGCCCACACCCACTGGTTGTTTTTCAGTTATTATAATATAGTAGTGCAGGTCACTCAAATTTAAGGGGAGTGTTTGATAACCTTATTCTCTGTCATTCTGAGCCGTAGGCGAAGAATCTCTGAGATTCTTTACTCTACTTTCCTTTCACTTTGTTCAGGGCTCCAGCTCACTCATTCAGAATGATGAGGGGAAAGGTGACTGAATGGCAGTGAAGGGTCTCAGATTCTCTTTTTGAACCAGGAGGTGAAGTGAAAATTTCACTGGAATGTTATGAGTGTTTGCAAAGGTTAATTCATCAAGCTGCTACTTTAGCAACTGATAATAACTTGCTTAAACAGAAGGCAATAGAAGAAGCTCTGAGAATTCTGGATGATGAATTTTCCTATGACCAAATATCTATTGTGATTGCTACTAAGATTCATCAGGTGATAAAGAAAATAACCCATAATCCTGACCCCTATCGGGTGATGAAAGCGAAGGAAATGGCAATTGCTAGGGAATTATACCCTGAGCTGTCATTGCGAGCCGAAGCTGCGAGCCGAAGGCGTGGCAGGAAGCGAAGCAATCTCTATAAGGATGATTTTGAGGGTTGTCTTAAACTCGCCACTGCAGCGAATGCCATAGATTTCTTCAGGGAGCCTGGCATCATTAAGGAGGATATGAGGAGGTCCATAAGCTTTACTATAGATGACTCACAACGATTTGAAGCGAGGCTAAGAAAGGCAAGCAAAGCTCTGTATTTGGCTGATAATGCTGGAGAAATTTACTTCGATTTGCCTCTGGTTAAATGGATGAGACGATTTGCTAATGTTATCTACGTAGTTAAGCCCTTACCGGTTCAGAATGATGCTACTCTGGAGGATATTAGCAATGCTGGCTTGGAAAGTGACTTTGGGAGGGTGATAACTACGGGCGTAGCTTCGCCGGGAATAATCTTCAGCTTAGCATCAACTCAGTTCAAACAGGAGTTTGAATCAGCAGACCTTATATTGGCTAAAGGAATGGGACATTATGAGGCTTTGAGTGAGCTTCCCGAACAAGGGAAGTTTTTCTATTGCCTTATGGCGAAGTGTAAACCTGTAGCAGATTCGCTCGGGGTCCCTGTCAATAGCTATGTAGCTATGCTACAATAATCCATATTTCCAGCCTCGCATTGACTGAAGAGATGTTGAGGATATTGATGAAGACCTTACCCGTGAGCCAGAGCGAATTGAACTACTCGAATAGCAAGGAGGCCAATTTTTATGACTGTGCAAACAGGTTACATCCCAGCTGGTAAAATACGTTGCTTCATCACCGGTGAACTGCGTAATGACACGCCTGAAGAAAATGTCCGGCAGCGAATTGCCCGTAGCATTGTTGAGGAATATGGGTATCCAAAGGAGGACATTGAGCCGGAGTTTCGCGTCAACATTGGGCGAGCAAAGAAACGCGTGGATATTGCTGTGTTTACCCATGGTGAGCCACATACACAGGAGAACATCGTTCTTATCGCAGAAACCAAGCGCGACGAAGTCAAACCGACCGATCGTGACAATGGTGTGGACCAACTCAAGTCCTACCTTGCTGCTTGTCCTAACGCCAAGTGGGGACTGTGGGTTGGCTCGGAGTTGCAAGCGTATGAGATGGTCGTTGAGGCGGGAGAGCATCGAGCAGTAGAAGTTGCTGATATCCCGCCTTACGGGAAGACACAGCCGCCCCGTATCACCTTCAACCAACTAATTCCCGCTGAAGGGTTGCGAGACGTCTTCAAGCGCTGCCACAACTACATCTATGCCAATCAAGGCTTGCCCAAGGACCAGGCTTTTCACGAATTGCTCAAACTTATCTTCTGCAAAGTCCAGGATGAGCAAGCTACTGAAGAGGAAATGCGCTTTGATGTAACCAGCGACGAACGGTGTTCAGAGATGGGACAGCGGCGTCTGCGCAAGCGAATAGACGAGTTGTTCAACGAAGTAAGAGAACGCTATCCGTATATCTTTGAACCGCATGACCGAATCAGACTGGACAACCGTGTGCTCGCCTATATTGTGAGCGAACTTCGTCGTTATTCATTGCTTCAAACTGCGACCGATGTTAAAGGGGAAGCATATCAAGAAATCGTTCGGGCGAACTTGCGCGGGGCACGTGGCGAGTTCTTCACACCCCCCAATGTCTGCCAGATGGCTGTGGAGGCAGTCTTTTCAACTTATCCCAAAAATCACTGGCTATCTCTAAAGGTGCTTGATCCTGCCTGTGGCACTGGCGGCTTCCTGCGAGCAGTTATGAACTTGTGGCGCAGGTACATTTTTGAACAGGAGAAGCACAAGTGGAAGTTAGACCATATAGCTTTGGAGAAGACTGCTGCACGGTTAAAAGAACATTGCGACCGCAACTTGTTCGGCATTGACATTAACCCTGATCTGGTGCGCGCGGCGCAGATGAATTTGGTCATGCACGGCGACGGCAGTACCAACGTCTTTCAAGCCAACTCACTATTGCCGCCGGGCGAGTGGCGCGATGATGTGAAAGCCAAAATTCAATTGGATACATTTGACATTGTGCTGACCAATCCTCCTTTTGGCACAGGACCTGGGTTGGCGGTGGATGACCCTCATATCCTTGACCAGTTTGAACTTACCCGCTTTGAAGCCAATTCTCCCCGTGCTTCCATGCCGCCAGAGCAGTTGTTCATCGAACGTTGCTATCAACTCCTCAAGCCCGGAGGATTGCTAGCTATTGTCTTGCCTGACAGCATCCTAAGTAATCCTGGTTTGGTTTTCATCCGCCACTGGATTATTGAACACTGCAAACTTATTGCCAGCATTGATTTGCCCGTGGAAACATTCCTCGCTTTCGGTGGCACGGGGACACAGACAAGCGTATTGGTCTTGCAAAAGAAGACAGAGGAAGAGATGAGACTAGAAGAAGCGGCTGGGCGGATACAAGATTACGATGTTTTTATGGCACTATGCCATACGATGGGCTACGACCGGCGAGGCAATAACCTATGGCTACGCACACCTGAGGGAGAAATCATTGAGCAAGAAGTGACGATACCGGTCATTACCCGCAAACCTGACGGAATCGTCATTTATGAACCCAAACGCGAACTGCGCCGCGTGCGTGATGATGATGTGTCGCAAGTAACAGGTCTGTTTCAAGAGTGGCGCCATGAGAGGGGAAGAGGGAGTCGGTAATGCCAGCAAGCATCCTGCCCTTTCTTCTTTCAGAAGTCGAAACTCCTACTGAGCCAAAGGTACTCTCTTTTTCGGTACGCGCTCGCTGGCTCTATGACGGCGATTGTCGCTTGGATGCTTCGTTCCATGCTGATGAGGTTGTCAGGGCGCGGCGTGCGATTGAGGATAGCGGGTTTAAAGTCAAGTTATTGGGCAAGCCTGATGTGACGAGAGAGATATTTAACCTGCCGCGGTTCAAGCGGATTTACACCGATGACCCCAGAAAGGGCTGGCCCTACCTGAGTGCGTCAGAAGCATTTATGTTCCGCCCTAAAAGCAACCGCTGGATTGCGCGGGACAAAGCACCTGCCCAAGCAGAGCATCATTTTGCGAAAGCAGGGTGGATTCTGGTGACATGCTCAGGTGTTGTTGGGCGATGCGTGCTTGTAGCTAAGCGCCTCGAGACCTATTTTCTGACACATGACTTGCTCCGCATTGTACCTGTCTTACCCGCAGGTTATCTTTATGCCTTTCTTTCCACGTGGATGGGACAGACATTGATGGTCAAAGAGCAATATGGCGGAACCATTACCCACCTTGAGCCACATCACCTACAAGGCATCCCTGTCCCCCTCCTCCTTGAAAACGAGCAACAGGCAATTCATGAACAAATCATGAAGGCATATCGCTTGCGCGATGAAGCGAACGACCTCCTTGACCAAGCCAATGAACTACTGCATAGGGAACTTGGGGTGCCCCGCTTTGATGAATCGCAGGTCCCTTATCTTGGCGGAGTGAAAACCCCCAAAGCCTTTGTTGTCAAAGCGTCTGAGCTTGCTGAACGGCTGGATGCCTCTTTCCACCTTCCCGTTGCCAAAGCTGCCGTCCAACAATTGCGTGAGGGCAAGTATCCGCTGGTGCGGTTAGGTGATGTTGCTCAACACATCTACATCCCGCCCCGCTTCAAACGCATTTACGTTGCTCCTGAATATGGCGTGCCTTTCTTACAAGGTTCACATATCCCATTGATGAAGCCTTACAATTTGAAGTATCTTTCGCGCCGTGCACATGCTAACTTGTCGCCGTGGATTATCCGTGAAGGCTGGGTATTGGTGACTTGCTCAGGTACGATTGGACGTGTAGCATTGGTACCAAAGAGGATGGATGGCTGGGCAGCATCTCAACATATCGAGCGAATCATTCCAAATCTCGGGCGCATACACGCAGGCTATGTTGCCGCGTTTCTGATGACACCCTATGGGCAGCATCAATTGACGAGCAAAATCTACGGTGGCGTGGTAGACGAACTGACTGAAGATGACACCGCCGCTGTCTGTCTTCCTGACGCACCGTGGGACGTGCAGCGACGCATCGGTAATCTCATGTTGCAAGCGTTCGAGAAGAGGGAAGAGGCGAACCAAATTGAAGGACAAGCTATTAGCACTTTGGAAAAAACTATCACAAAATCAAGATGACAACTCAGCAACATAACACATGTTTCGTCCAACTTTGCAGGGTAGACATCTATTATCCGCTGGCAAGCGAGACTCAGTATACTCAAAGTAGCGAGGTTGCTGCCTGGGTTCTGGACACTGACTAAATCTCAGCATTTTGTATGGGGTTGTTTTGCTTCCCCTTCGCCGAATTTACTCTGGTGAGTCCAAGCTCTGAACGAAGTGAAGAGGAGATTCTTCGGTCGCTTTCCTTTCGCCCCGTCCTCTCCCGTCAAGAGAGGGGAGATTCTTCGCTACGCTCAGAATGACAGGAAAAAAAGAGTTTGTTGAGGTGGATGAAAGGATGCCCCCAGTGACGAAATAATCGAGAGTCCTTTTTCACCCTCACCTTAATCCTCTCCCGTCAAGGGAGAGGGATTCGGTTAAGATACCAGGCTAAAGCTTCGCCCTTGAGCGAAGTGCAGGGGAAACGAAGCAATACCGTGAGATTGCTTTGGCACCTTTGCCTCGCAATGACAAAGGAGGTAGCACTGAGGCTTCAGCGTCGCCATAAGCGCCAACTGGGTACTGGAGACTAGAGAGTAATAATGATTTCCTAGTACAAGAACTCAAATCCGCCTTGACAGTCTGCACAGGTGGAGTAAACTTAGTAACGGTCGAGATTTAGAAATCTAAAAATAGATAGAAAACTTAATCGCCAAAAACAAGGGAGTGAAAATGGCAAGGAGTATAAAAGCAAGGTTCTCAAAAGGAATAATTGAGCCGTTAGAGAAACTAGAATTTGAAGAAGGGAAAGAGATGATTATCACTATCTCTGAAATCCCCTGCTCTAAAGCAGAGAAATTCCTTGAAGCTCTGAAGGCTACATCTGGGGGCTGGAAAGATTTAATTGATGCTGAGGAGCTAAAAAAGAATATTTATGCTGATCGCCTTGTTAGCACCAGAGCGGAGATAAGGCTATGAATGTTTCCTATCTTATTGATACTGACTGGATTATTGACCACTTCAACAAAATAGAGAAAGTTACTAGGAAATTAGAGGAATTAGCCCCACAAGGTTTAGCTTTGAGTATTGTTTCTTTAGCTGAGCTTTACGAGGGGATTTATTATTCTCGTGATCCAGTCCTAAGCGAGGAAACCCTTAAGAGGTTTCTAGCTCCAGATTTGGTGATTCTTGGCATTGATGAAAGGATTTGTAGAATCTTCGGTAAAGAGCGGGGAAGACTAAGATGGCAGGGAAGAATAATTGGTGACTTTGATCTTCTAATTGCTTCTACCTGCCTTTATCATAACCTTACTCTTCTCACTAGTAACATAAGACATTTTGAAGCGGTAGAAAATCTAAAGATTCTTTCTGTGTGAGAGGTTATACTCTACCAATGCCATTCAACCAGGCCTGCTTTGATGCTCTTTATATTTCTAGGTATTAGAACCGCCTATTATCTCCTGCAAAGCAGAGTAATAGCCTTCATAGGTTCTGGAATCGAAAAGAACAAATGCTACCTCTTTAAGAGAAGTGGCTTGTTCCTTGAGAAATGAAACCACGGTTCTCAGGGCTATCCTGGCTGCCTCACTTACCGGGTAGCCATAAGCTCCTGTGCTGATAGAGGGAAAGGAGATACTAGTCAATTTATTCGCAGTTGCTATTTTCAGGCACTCCCAATAGGCACTCTTTAGAAGCTCAGCTTCATTTCTACTACCGCCACGCCAGATAGGGCCGACGGTATGTATGACATATCTTGCCTTGAGGTTCCCTCCAGTGGTGATTACTGTCTTTCCAGTTGGCAATCGTCCCTGTCTTGAAACGATTTGCTTACATTCTTCTAGGATAGCTGGTCCTCCAGCTCGATGTATGGCACCATCCACACCACCACCACCCATTAAACTGGGATTAGCGGCATTGACTATAGCATCAGTAGCCTGGTTGGTGATGTCCCCCTGAATTAGGGATAATTTTGTGTTGTTGATAATTACCTCCATTTCCCCTCCCTTCTTATTCTTAGGCTGTTTAATTTTGCTCTAGCTTTGGATTCAGATTTGTCTTGACTATCCCGGAAATTCTTCACCTCCAAATTTTGTAGTTGCTTGATTTATCAGGCACAGACGCCCAATAAATTGGGCAACTACATTTTTAAACACCCTCTATTCTGCCAGGACTAATTTTGTCGTCTTAAAGTGAATTTTAGCCACTTCCTTTAGCCTTTCCTTTCCGTATCTCCTGACAAATTCTTTTCCGGTTTCAATTACTGCTGGCGAAGCGCCTTTGGGAAAATCCATTCCGTATTTTACTGACTGCATTGCCAGGCGGTGAACAAACTCTGCCCTGGCTAGTATTGAGGCTGCTGCCACTCCTATATCGCTTTCAGCTCTAATTTCCTGTTTCACCTTTATCCCTTTACCTTTTTCCATTAAGGCAGCGATTATAAATTTCTCGTCTCCAAATTGGTCAGCTAGGGCGTAGTCACATTCTTCTCTATCTAGAATGTTTTCTATAGCTCTAGAGTGCCCCCAAGCAAGCAGGCGATTCAGGTTTCTTATCTTATTATATAGTTCATTGTATTTTGCCGGTCCTATGGTTACTACTGAACACAGGCACGTTTTCTTAATTTTGTTTGCTAATTCTTTTACTGAATTATCGGAAAGCCTTTTGCTATCCTTTACCCCCAATTCCTCAAGCGACTTAACAATTGTGTTATCTACCAACACGCCGGCAATCACCAACGGTCCGAAATAATCCCCCTTACCAGCTTCATCGCTGCCTATCCACCTTACTAATTTGCTTGACATAATAATACTTAGGGCCTATTTATTTTACTGCCTATAATATCAAATTTTTTTGGAACTAGATACGGAGGGGGTGTTGACGAGAAAATTAGGCATTGATATAATTGTTAGGCAAGGCTAACAAATTTTGGATAGCGAGCGATGGTAAAACAGCAAGTGGAAAGAGAACATAGCCCCAGTATGGAAGACTATCTTGAGGCGATAGCCATGCTTCGTGATGCGAATAAAGCAGTGAGGGTAAGTCAGATCAGCCGAAGGCTGAAAGTTAGAATGCCTAGTGTTACTTCAGCTTTGGAGAGGCTTTCAGAGAAGGGGCTTGTGGTGCACGAGAGATATAGATACGTGGAGCTTACTCCTGAGGGTGAAATTGTTGCTGAGGGTGTGGTTCACCGTCATGAAGCACTGAGTTGCTTTTTTACTGAGGCGCTGGACATTGATCGGGAAACGGCTGAGGAGGATGCCTGCAAGATTGAGCATGTCATTAGCCCGCTAAGTCTGGAGAGGATGATTAAGTTCATAGAGTTTATACAAGCATGTCCCTTAGAAGAGCCTAACTTCCCAAAAAGGTATAAATATTATCTGGAGCATGGAAAACTTCCTGAGGAGTGTCTGGCTAGGGGTTTGGAGAAGGAGGAGAGGAGAAAGTAAAAAATTTGATATGTGTAAGTTAGACAAGACTAACTCAAAATTTTGTTTTGGCAAATCCAGTGTATTAGTGATTCAGGGTATTGAGTAGTTGCCAATATGTTTTTCACCATAGTATTCAAGATAAGAAAGAATCACGAAGTAGGCTGACTGCATTTAGAAGAACTAAGACTGCTATTGGGGAAGCCTTGTTAAGACATTTCAGAGATAGGGGATAAATTATGACTATGCACCAAGGGAGACAATTGACCTTGCGCCAGATGGAAATTGGACAGACTGGCACTGTAATTGGAATTCTGGGGGGGCGAGGCTTAATGCGGCGGCTGGAGGCTTTGGATATCAGGCCGGGGAAGAAGGTGACTAAAGTAAGTTCTACTCTTTTTCGCGGGCCGGTTACTCTCAGGGTGGATAATGCCCAGCTAGCTATTGGCTTTGGCATGGCTAACAGAATAATAGTCGAGGTTGGATAAATATCTGCCTGGGAACTTTGTTAGGAGATGATGCGAATCCTACTTGTGGGTAATCCTAATGTGGGCAAAAGCGCCCTGTTTTCCCGGCTTACTGGTATACACATAATCGCTTCCAATTATCCTGGCACCACGGTGGAGTTCACTAAGGGTTATATGAAACTGGGTGAAGAGCAAGCTGAAGTTATCGATGTGCCTGGCACCTATACTCTTGAGCCGACTAGTAAGGCGGAAGAGGTGGCTGTGGAGATGCTTAAAGACGGGGATTTAGTCATCGATGTTGTTGATGCCACCAATTTGGAGAGAAACCTCAATCTCACCTTGCAGCTGCTGGAAAGACAAGTACCGGTAATAGTTGCCCTCAATATTTGGGACGATACTCGTCACCGAGGCATAAATATCGATGTTGCCAAGCTAGAAGAACTTCTCGGGGTACCAGTTGTCCCCACAGTAGGGGTAACCGGGCAAGGAATAAAGGGGTTAGTCAGGCGTCTTCCAGAAGCGAAGGTGCCTAAAACTGCTTATTCTGGTTCTAGTAGCGATGAACGGTGGGCAAGAGTTGGCAATATCGTCAGTCAAGTGCAATCGTTAAGCCATCGCCACCATACCTGGCGTGATGTTCTGGAAGACGTCAGCGATCATCCGGTGGGCGGAGTTTTCATCGCCCTGGTGGTTCTCCTTGCCACCTTTTGGGTCATCCGCCTTATTGGTGAGAGTATCATTGGTTACGTGACCGACCCCCTTTTCGAATGGCTATGGACCCCTTTGCTAATGAAAGTGAGCCTTGCTTTAGGGTCAGGAGGTTTCTGGCACAGTGTCTTGATAGGCAACCTTATTGCTGGGGGAATTGACTATTTTCAATCCTTTGGTTTGCTTAGCACTGGATTTTACATCCCTCTTGGTGCGGTGTTACCGTATATCGTCTCTTTTTACCTGGCGTTAGGAATACTGGAAGATGTTGGTTACCTACCCCGTTTAGCAGTATTGATGGATACCCTAATGCACAGGTTGGGGCTACACGGTTATGCCATCATCCCTACTATCCTCGGCTTTGGATGCAATGTGCCTGCGGTTATGGCAACCCGTATTTTGGAGAGCCGTAGACAAAGGTTTATTGCGGCTACTTTGATTTCTATTGGCGTTCCATGCGCAGCGTTGCAAGCTATGATAATAGGACTGGTGGGGCAGCAAGGTGGACAGTACGTAGCTATGGTCTACGGTAGCCTGTTTGCATCTTGGGTTATCATAGGGCTTATCCTTAATCGCATTGTCAAGGGTTTCAGCCCGGAACTTCTGGTGGAAATTCCGCCCTATCGCTTGCCGCCGTGGCGAGTCATCGGTGAGAAGCTTTGGCTGCGGGTCTCCGGCTTTATCAAAGAAGCTTTGCCCATAGTTCTTAGCACTGTGCTGGTGGTAAATATTCTCTATACTTTAGGGGTTTTCGATGCTATTGCTAATATTGCTGCCCCGATTGTGAGCGGGTTGCTGGGGCTGCCCAAGGAGACAGTTGTTGCCCTAGTTATTGGCTTTTTGCGTAAGGACGTGGCTATGGGCATGCTAGCTCCCTTGGCATTAACTGTTAAGCAGCTGGTTATCAGCAGTACCGTTCTAGCTATGTTTTTTCCTTGTGTGGCTACCTTTGTGGTACTGTTTCGAGAGCTACGGACAAGAGACACCCTTAAAGCTACTGGAATAATGGTAGCCGCGGCACTGATAGTGGGTAGCCTGCAGAACCTGATCTTGTAAAACAGGGGCTTACAGCGTTTTCTTTTTGGCCTGGAGAAGTTGTAGGATGGCGTGTATGAAACAAAAAGCAGCGCCATAATGATGTGGTGGAAAGTTATTCCAAATGAATAATAAGAGGAGGGCCAATGAGCATAATTATTTTGGGGGTGTTTCTTTTAGTATCTCTACTTATGGTGTGGTTACCAGTCTTGTCGGGCTTTGGCGGTGGTAGTAAAATGGAGACGTTTCCAAAGAGGAGGCTGATTAAATGAAAAAATGGTTAATTTCAATAATAGCGATGTGCTTGGTTGGCTCAATTTTAGCCGGATGTGTCCAGCAAGAAATGCCTTTGCAAACCGCTGAAGTTACTCGGGGCGATTTAATAATAAGTGTCTCTGCTAAAGAAGGCAATTTAAAAATGCGTCATAAGGAGTACTTATCATTTGGCACTATGGGAGCAGTGGATGAGATACTGGTGGAAAAGGGGGACAAGGTAATTAAGGGTCAAGTATTAGCCAAGCTCGATATTTGCCCCTTAGAACTGAAAGTAGAGATGGCTCAGGCTGGGTGCGAAATGGCTCAAGCTAATTACGAAATGGCTGAAAATAACCTTATGCGAACAATCTATCCCCATTATACTAATACTTATGCCATTGACGTGCCCGGGGTCTGGCGAGCTTTAGAGGAAATCCAGAATAACTTAGAGGAAGCTCAAGAGCTTTTAGAGCAAGGGGAAATTGAGGGGGCACAAGCTTTACTAGAGCTGGTTGAGGAGAGCACATCCACGGCACAGAAAAAATCACACGCTAGAAGATGGGCGCTGCCTCTCTCCGTTAAATTGGCTGAGCTGCAGGTAGATGAAGCCAGAGCAGCTCTGGATATGGCGAAGCTGGAGTTAGCCGTGGTTGAGCTGGAGCTAGCCAAAGCGATAATTATTGCTCCTTTCGATGGCATCATAGCTGATGTTTATATAGATGAAGGGCAGCAGCTTTCGGCTATGACATACAGCAGTCCAGCAATCTACCTGGTTGACCCCAGTAACGTGGAAATGAGTGGTGAAATTGACGAGATAGACATTTCCAGGGTGAAGCTGGGTCAGGAGGCCATTATTACCTTGATTGCTTTGCCTGATAAAAGGGTAAAAGGGAAGGTAACTTTCATCTCCCCAACAGGCAAAGTTTGGGAAGATGAGGTGTCTTACAAAATTACCATAACTTTGCAGAATCCTGATGAAGAACTTAAAGATGGCATGAGTGCCAGTGCTGAAATTATCACTAACCGCCATGATAATGTATTGCTGATACCCAATCGAGCTATTCAGGGGTCTCTGGAAAACCCCTGGGTGGAAGTTGTCACCGACGATGAGACTGAGAAGAGGCAAATTACTCTGGGTTTAAGCGATGGCACATATACCGAAGTTTTATCCGGGTTAAAAGAGGGAGAAGAAGTTGTGCTGCGATGAACATCCTTGAAAGACTGGTAAGAGCGACAACTCATCGCCCGGTAATAACAATTTTGATTGTGTTGGGCATAACTGCCCTGGCTGCTATTCCGGCTTCAAATTTCACCATAGATACCAGCATGGAGGGATACTTTGAGTCGGATGACCCCGACTTCCTCGCGGCCGAGGCAGTTGAAGAGCGATTTGGAGGGTCTAATATGGTAGTGGTGGTCATAGACTGTTCAGATTCGAATGCCTACACCGCCAAGGCGTATGCCAGGGCACTGGCAGAGAAGTTGGAAAAGGACAGCCACTGGGAGGATATTCAATATAAAAAAGACCTCAGCTTTGCCGCCGAGAAGGGAATTCTCTACCTGCCGGAGGAGCAATTTGCCGCCCTGATGGACCCTCGTGCCGCACCAGGAATACTCGGGGCTTTACCAACCTCCACGCTGGAAAAGGCAACCCTCTCAGAATATATCGTCTCGGATAACAAGAAGATTTACCTCATCACCATGGGTTTCACCATAGACATGGAGAATCCTCTGGAGAGGAATTACCTCCTTGACGACCTGGGGAGGCTTATCACTGAAACCAGGGGGGAGGATAAAGACTATGAAGCCCTCAATGTAGGCTTTACTGGCGGGCTGATGGTCATCGACTATGAAGGTGACAAAATGGCTATGCAAGACATTTACCTCACAGCGTTTATCACCTTGATACTCATCTTAATTCTCCTTTTCGTCTCTTTCAGAAGCCTGTCTCTACCGCTTCTGTCCGCCATCCCGCTGCTCATCGGGATAATCTGGACATCGGGGGTGATATTCCTCGCATATGACTCCCTCAATGCACTCTCTGCTGCGTTTGCCGTCCTGCTATTGGGCCTTGGCATCGACTTCTGTATCCACTTACTGACGAGGTTTATGGGTGAGATGGAGGAGCACGATAATGTCACCCTTGCCTTTGAGCATACCTTTGTCCACACTGGAAGAGCGGTTATGCTAGGTTGTCTCACCACGGCAGCAGCATTTTTCTCCTTTTACTTTGCCGAGACCAAAGCGCTACATCAGTTAGGCGTCATCGGCGCCATCGGTTTGCCCCTGACCCTGGTAGCGGTATTCGTCCTGCTTCCTGCCCTGGTTGTCTTGAGGCTTAAATTTGGTCGGTTCAAACTTAAGCGCACAAGGTTCAATATTCTCAGAATGGTCGGTGTGCAAGTACAGCGCTTTGCTCCGGGAATTCTGGTAATCCTGGTTGCTCTCTTCGTCCTGTTCGGCATCAGGGCGCCCAGTGCCAAATTGAGTGAGAGTATGTATGAACTCATGCCGACCGAGGTTGAGACCTACCAACAGCTTGAGAAGGTCAAGGAGAATTTTGACTATGACCCTGAGCAGCTTACCTGTGTGGTTAAAGGGCAGCGGGAACTCAACCGCTGTGTCAAGGAATTTCAGAATGTGGATGGGGTTCTGAAAGTAGAATCCATTCTCGATTACCTACCCGAAAATCAGGACCAAAAGCTAGAGGCCATTAAGCAGGCTGTTAGGCTTCATCCCGAACTTGCTATTATGCCCGGGATAGAGGTAACACCGATGAGCTATAAGGAGCTACCAAAGGAAATCTCTCGCTCGTGGGTTTCCGATGAGGGGGAGTTCTTGATAAGGATAATCCCTGATGGTGACCTGTATGATAAATCGTACCAGAGAAAGCTACTCGCTGATCTACGTGAGATTCACCCCAATGTTACTGCTAGCGCTGTACTCTGGACCAAGTTGCTTACCGTGATGACCACAGATGTAATCCGCGTCTCCTTGATGGCTTCCGGGATGCTTGTCCTCATCGTTTACTTTGGGACCAGGCGGCGTAGTCCGGTCTACGCCCTGCTTTCCATGGTTCCAGTTGCCTTTGGCGTACTTGGGCTCCTGGGAACTTACCAGTGGTTTGGTGCCAATCTGAACGTTTCTTCGATTAGCATGATACCTTTGGTCATCGGGATAGGAATAGATGATGGCATTCACATCGTTCACCGCTACTTAGAAGAGGGTAAGGGTTCACTGCCTCAAGTCGTACAACTCACGGGGAAGGCTATATTTCTTACCACCGCAACCACCTGTCTGGCGTTCTCCTCGTTTCTCTTCTCCAGCCACCCTTCTATGAGGTCCTTGAGCCTCATCCCCATTATTGGATTAAGCCTTTGCTTCTTTGGCGCCATCATATTCCTGCCTGCTTTGCTCAGGATAATTGTAGATAGGCGGGGCATAATGAGAAAGGAGTTGTAATACACATAAAAGAGAACCTGGGAAAGCCATATTATGGATATAGAATTAACACCTATATCGCCGGTGCTTTAATCGGGAGGGGAATTGTCAGCATAGCACCACGACTCTGTTTAACATGTATATGAGAAATCTTGATATCAAATCTAGAATTGAGTATTTCCTTTTAGGGTTAAGAGATAAATTTGGTATACCCTTCAAACCAGAAAAGGAACTAAACAAACTTAACATGGAAGAAGGACGGAAGATATTGGACTATGGGTGTGGCATTGGGTCTTACACTCTTCCTGCTGCTAGTTTGGTAGGTAAGGAAGGGAAAGTTTATGCTTTGGACAAGCAACCATCAGCTATAAAAAAGGTGGAAGAAAAAGCCCAGATGGAGGGGTTTAGTAATATAGATATAATATTATCCGATGGGGGCACTGGATTACCTGATGAAAGTATAGATGTGATTTTGCTATATGGAGTGCTGCCTGAAATTAAGAGTAAGGAGCCTTTACTAAAAGAATTGTATAGAGTTTTGAAACCAGATGGATACCTTTCTACGCGTTTTTGCTTTCGTATGAAGAGAGATAGAATTCTAGAGATTATGGAAGCAACAGGTTTATTCTCTTTAAGAGAGCAAAAGGGTCACATACTTAACTTTGAAAAGGCAAAATTAGCAAATACCAAGGTGGTTTAAATAGGATGCAGGTTGATTGAGTCATGTCATGGAAATTGACCTAGCATTTGCCATACTGCTCACTACCCTGGCTGGCTTATCCACCGGGATAGGTAGCACCATTGCCTTCTTCATACGGACGCCTAAATACTCCTACTTAGCTGTGGCGCTTGGCTTCTCTGCGGGTGTGATGATATATATTTCCTTCACTGAGCTCCTGGGGACAGCTATCGAGGATGTTGGTTTTGCCAGAGCCAACATAGCATTTTTCGTTGGCATCGGCTTCATTGCGCTAAT
>JAGMBH010000100.1 GCA_023129815.1 Dehalococcoidia bacterium | reverse complement strand
CTAATAACCCCCTGTCTCCCGACCTCATTGTCTCTGGGATAAAGCTACTTGAGGTGGCTGCTCTACTTTGGGTTTTGTTTTGTTTAACCATGGAGGTGACGTATCTTGTCTTTGTTACCTAGGCCAGAAATACAAGGCGTAATAGTCTGTCCACACGGGGGTATCGACTACGCTGAGTTGGAAACGCTAGGCATTGCTCCTCAGGAGGTCCTTGATTTTAGTGCTAATCTAAACCCCCTTGGCCCACCGCCTGGAGTGATGGAAGCGCTAAGCTGTGTTAGTTATGAGTTAAGCGAAGCAATTTCCCATTATCCTGATTCCGGGGCTTGTCATCTAAGATACGCTTTAGCTGAGAAGCTAGGAATAAAGGCAGAGAATATATTGGTTGCTAACGGCTCCACTGAGCTTATACGCCTTACTGCTCTGGCCTACTTTGGTCGAGGCGATAAAGTTCTCATCATTGAGCCCACCTTTGGTGAATATCAAGTTGCCTGCCAAATTGTTGGGGCATCTCTTATAAAACAGCAGCTCTTGGAGGGAAATGATTTCCAGCTAAACGTAGACGAGACTGTTAAACTAATTAAGCAACATC
This sequence comes from Dehalococcoidia bacterium, assembly GCA_023129815.1. GTDB lineage: Bacteria > Chloroflexota > Dehalococcoidia > GIF9 > AB-539-J10 > 20-14-all-45-10. Next base: position 975 of record JAGMBH010000100.1, on the reverse strand, counting down.
GCCCCAAAGGCATCTTTATTTGCAATCCAAATAACCCCACGGGGAGGTATCTTCTACAGGCAGATTTCGAGGAGATTCTGGATGCTAGCAAGGATTCTTTGATGGTCTTGGATGAGGCTTACATTAGCTTTGTAGATAGCCACTGGTCCTCACTGAATTTGGCGTTACATTCGTCATTGCGAGCGGAGCGAAGCAATCTCCTTGTTTTGCGCTCCATGACTAAGGACTATGCCATGGCCGGACTTCGCTTAGGCTATGGAGTAGCCAGGGAGGGGATTATCGCCACTCTACGTCGTATCTGCCCACCATGGAATGTTAATGCTCTAGCCCAGAAAGCAGGGATTATCGCTATGAATGAGGAAGGGTATTTGAAGCGATGTCAAATTGAGCTTAGGGAGGCGAAAAAATATCTTATAGCTGAGCTTTCCAGCCTTGGTTTGACGCCCCTCCCTTCGGAGGCAAATTTCTTTCTAGTCAAGGTAGGCGATGCTTCAAAGTTTCGCCACGAGCTGCTTAAACGTAAAATACTGGTGCGTGACTGTAGCTCCTTCGGTCTTCCCCAATATATCCGTGTTGCACCACGTACCTTGCTCGAGTGCCAGAGCTTGGTCGATGCCGTTGGGGAGCTTGTAGCGCGGGGGCTTGTCCCTTGCTAAGAGGATGGGGAGGGCATTAATGAGTGATTTTCTATCCCGAATACTAACAGAAATAAAGCCTCTGGATAGGAAGGCCATAGAGGCAGCTAAGGTTCGTCAGGATAAATTGACCAAACCTAAGGGGAGCCTAGGACAGCTGGAGGAGCTATCCATACAAGTAGCTGGCATTAAGGGCAAGGTAATTCATAGCCTTGAGCACAAAGCTATTGTGACTATGGCTGCTGACCATGGCGTGGTAAGTGAGGGAGTGAGCGCTTACCCTCAAGGAGTCACAGGACAGATGGTAGGCAACTTCCTCAGTGGTGGTGCTGGCATAAAT
>JAGMBH010000010.1 GCA_023129815.1 Dehalococcoidia bacterium | reverse complement strand
CCTCACAATATTCTTTATAGGCTTTATCAATTTCATGTGTGGATATAATACCTTGACGCAAAATCGTAGGCACTTCGCCTGTGACATCTACTATAGTTGATTCACTGCCACCAGGGCACTTGCCACCATCAATGATAAGGTCAACTTTATCTCCCAACTGTTGCTTAACCTCGTCAGCAATCAAAATGCTTGGCTTACCACTGATATTGGCGCTAGTCCCAATTATCGGGTTTCCCAAGCTTTGGATAAGAGTTAGAGGGATGGCATGGTTAGGGACACGCACCGCTATGGTAGATTGGGTAGTGAGGTAAGTAGGCAATGAAGCTGCTTTAGGCAGAAGCAAAGTTAAGCCTCCAGGCCAAAAGTACCTTGCTAGGAACCAAGCAAGCCCAGGTATCTGCTCAGCTACAGTGTTTATTTGAGATATATCAGCAAGGAGCAAGGGAAAGGGCAAATGCCTGGGGCGTTTTTTTACTGCATAAATTCTCTCTACAGCCTTATGGTTGAAGGCATCAGCTCCTAACCCGTAAACTGTATCAGTAGGGAAAGCAATTATCCCACCTTTTTTAAGTATTTGAACTGCTTTCCTCACTTGTTCTTGCAAAGCATTCATGAGAGCATTTACCAATCTTGCTTGTGGGCTCTGAGTCCTTCACTCCCTGTCATTCTAAGTCCTTTGTCTCTTGTCATTCTGAGTCCTTCACTTCTTGTCATTCTGAGGGAGGGAAGCGACCGAAGAATCTCATAGCGCTCAGGATAGGCTCGGCGAAGAATCTAGAGCCCCTTCACTTCATTCAGGGTGACAACAAATACCTGCATTCATCGCCTTGACGCTAGTATAGCATGATGCTAAGCTACAGTGCATTAAAAGCGCCGCTCCGAAATGGAAAACGAGCTACAAAGCCACCGAGTCTCTGCTAGCGATGACATTGAAGTCTCTACTTACTTAGAGATCGCTAAAGAACTGCGCGGTGAGCAACCAACATTTGAGCCTAAGCCACTGCCGCCAGGTGAAAAAGAAACCATAGTGGTGATTGATTTTGGCTCTCAGTATAATATGCTCATTGTCAGGCGAGTGCGAGACTGCCACGTTTACTGCGAGCTTGTGCCCTATGATACCCCCTGGGAGAAGATAGCTATTCTTAACCCCAAAGGTTTTATCCTTTCCGGCGGCCCAGCTAGCGTCTATGCTCCTGGAGCTCCTTTGGCTCCAACATATATTTATGAGAAACACCTGCCGGTAATAGGCATTTGCTATGGCATGCAGCTTATTGCCTATCAACTAGGTGGTCAAGTATCTCCAGGTGAAAAGCATGAATATGGTCATGCTATCCTACACATAAGTACTGAAGACTGCCCTCTTTTCGCTGGCCTCCCTACATCTCTTCCTGTGTGGATGAGCCATGGTGACCAAATAATAGAGATGCCTCTCGGCTTCAAGGCTTTAGCTTACACCGAAAATTCGCCCATCGCCGTTATGGGCAGTGATAAAGGCATTTTTGGACTCCAGTTTCATCCTGAAGTGGCTCATACGCCACAAGGGAAAAGCATATTCCAGAACTTTGTCTATCGAATATGCGGCTGTCAAGGCAATTGGACACCTACTAGATTCATAGCCGAGAGCATAGATAAGATTAAGAAACAAGTAGGTGCTGGCAGAGTCATCTGTGCCCTTTCCGGTGGCGTTGATTCAGCAGTTACTGCAACTCTTGTTCAGCGCGCTATTGGTGATAATCTGACTTGTTTATTTATCAATAATGGGCTGCTACGTCGTGAGGAGCCAGAGAGAGTGCTTAATACTTTCCAGCGCAATCTCAAAATGGATATAGTTCATGTAGATGCTAGCGAAAGATTTTTGAAACGACTTCGCGGGGTAATTGACCCCGAGATGAAGCGACACCTGATAGGGGAGGAATTCATCCGAGTTTTTGAGGAGGAAGCAGCTAAACTGGGCCGGTTTGATTTTTTGGCTCAAGGAACTCTCTACCCCGACGTGATCGAAAGCAGCACTGCTATTGAAACTAAGGCCTCAACCAAAATAAAAAGCCATCACAACGTTGGTGGCTTGCCAGCTAAAATGAAGTTTAACCTTATTGAGCCATTGAGGTATCTGTTTAAGGATGAGGTTCGAGAGGTAGGGCTAGCCTTGAGCCTACCCGAAGACATGGTTTGGCGGCAACCATTCCCAGGGCCGGGGTTAGCTATCCGCATCATTGGCGAAGTGACCAAAGAACGGTTGGAGATACTTCGTGCTGCTGATTGGATTGTGATGAACGAGATCAAAAAGGCTAAGCTTTATCGTCAGCTATGGCAGAGTTTTGCTGTGCTTACTGGTGTCAAAAGCGTTGGCGTGATGGGCGATCATAGAACCTACGGCTATCTAATAGCAGTTAGGGCAATAAATAGCGAGGATGCCATGACTGCTGATTGGGCGCGGTTGCCTTATGACCTCCTGGCTAGAATATCAGACCGCATAGTTAATGAAGTGCCCAATGTCAATAGAGTAGTTTATGATGTTACCAGCAAGCCACCGGCAACTATAGAATGGGAGTAACTGTTCACTTTAGTGTCATTCTGAGGGAGCATGGCGACCGAAGAATCTTAGAGACTCTTCGCGGAGCCTGTCCTGAGCGCCAGGAGATTCTTCACTTTGTTCACAATGACAGGAAGCGAAGGGCTCAGGGTGACACAGGATGGCTGAACGCTTACGCGTGGGAATAAAATAAGATTAAAAAGGAGGAGAAAAAGATGAATTGCCCCTTTGAAGAGAGAGGAGAAGAAGAGCAACTGACTTTAGAAGAGGATTTGGAGATGCTTCGCGAGGATTTGATAGGCGAACTGCAAGCTATAAACCAATATCAAGAGCACATAGAGAGCTTGGAAAGCGAAGAGGCTGTGACTACATTGGAACACATCATTGAAGATGAGAAGGAACATGTTGCCGAGTTGGTTAAACTAATTCAAAATCTTGACCCTGTTCAGGCTGAGAAATTTAAGAAAGAGATTTTGTAGAGTGCTATGGCCAATAGACCTAAACTAAAGGGAGTGAAAAAGAATAGAGGCAAGCACAAGAAAAAGAAGCGATAGCTATGAGATTACCTCCGAACCTCCCTCAACCATAGAGTGGGAGTAAATACCTGATAAAAGAGGGGGGGACATGAGCAAAGATAAAATTCAGCCACCAGAAGAATTGATCGAGAAGGTTAGGTTTATTGCTGACACCAAGGAGGGTCTGCCGTTCAATTACAGAGGCTCGCTGAATGTGCAGGGTGTTTATTACCAAGTTCGCCCCTTGCCTGACGGGAGCCTTTTTTACATGGCCGGTGGGAAGTTTATTCCAAACCTCACATTTAGAGTGGAACTTGATGGTTCAGTAATGGTCAAAAAGTACAAGCCAGGTGACTGGGAGACTAGTGTAGATGCGGCTGAGGAGATGGTTTGGAAGCTTTTTGAAGAGACAACCCCACCAGAAGAGGAGCTTCTTAGGCGAGCGAAGGAAGAAGAGCAAAAGAAAAAGAGGCAAAAGGTCTCGTATTATGAAAAACGGACCCGCGACGAGCCTCGAGATTCTATTGCTTGGTCTCAGTTGGCTCGCCTATACATGGAAGAAGAAAGATACAAGGATATGGAAAATGCCATTAAGAAGGCTTTAGAGGTGGAAATTTCGCCGCTTGATTGCAAGCATTTAGGAATGACCTATCTGGCTGCTCTATCAAATTCAATCCGTAGAAAAAAGATCCCAATCTTGGGGTATATTCCTTCGAGCATCACTGCTGATTCATTGAGCTATACTCCTGAAGAAACCCGTGGCTTAGCACGGGAGAGTCTAGGGAAAGCCTATGAGATATGCAAAAAAGCTGGCTATTTTGACGAAGAATCTCTAAAAGAGTTGGAATTAGCCTATAAGGCAGCTGAGGAGTGTTCTGATAGCGCATTTGAAGAATATGAGAGGTTCAAGGCAAAACAACAGATTAAAGAGGATAAAGAGATGGAAGAGCGATTGCGGGCGCTCCAGGCTGAGGCAGAAAATGATAAAAACACATGACGGTTTCATAAGCTTCAAAAATCATTTATCAGAGGTAGGTTGAAGGGGCGGAGCCCCTTCAAAACCTATCCTCCCCTCTCCTTTGAAGGAGAGGGGGAAAAGGGGGTGAGGTAGATAAAGATACTAGTTATTGGTGGCGGGGGTAGGGAACATACTTTAGCGTGGAAGATTGCGCAAAGTCCCAAGGTTAACAAGGTTTTTGTCGCTCCAGGGAATGCTGGCACAGCTCTTATAGGCGAAAATTTGGATATCCACCCCACAGATACAGAAGCCCTGGGCAAGGTAACTAAAGATAAAAACATTGACCTCGTTGTCGTTGGTCCTGAAGTCCCATTAGCTTTAGGTATAGTGGATTATTTTGATAGCCTGAATATCCCCGTTTTTGGCCCCACCAAAGCAGCAGCTCAAATAGAATCAAGCAAAGTTTTCGCTAGAAATTTGATGGAGAAATACGGCATTCCCTGCCCCAAAGGAAAGGTTTTCTCTTCCTATTCTGAGGCTCGCGAATATCTTAAGCAACAACAATCGCCCATTGTCATCAAGGCAGATGGATTAGCCGCTGGTAAAGGCACAATTATAGCCAGCTCCTTGCCAGAAGCTAACAAGGCTCTCAGTGATATTATGGAGGCGAAAGTCTTTGGCTCTGCAGGAGATAAAGTTATAATTGACGAATATATTACCGGCAAAGAGGTAAGCCTGATAGCTTTCACCGATGGCAAAACAATCTCGCCTATGGTTCCAGCCTGTGACTACAAGAAAATCTGGGACAATGATCAAGGACCCAATACTGGGGGTATGGGAAGCTATAGCCCGCCGGGATTTTTTCCTGCTGAACTAGTAGAGAAGGCTAGCAATACTATTTTATTGCCAGCAGTAAAAGCGATGGCTAGTGAAGGAGCAACCTACAAAGGGGTAATCTACGCCGGGTTAATGGTCACCAACAAGGAGGAATTATCTGTGTTAGAATTTAATGCTCGCTTTGGTGACCCAGAAACTCAAGCCGTTTTGCCTCTTCTCCAAAGTGATCTGGTGGATATACTCTTGGCTGTGATTCAAGGTAATCTCGACCAAGTAGAAATAGAATGGAGCCGTGATGCCTGTGTGGGAGTGGTTATGGCTTCCGCGGGCTATCCTGGAAAGTATAAAACTGGCTTCCCGATAAAAGGCTTGGACAAGGTGGAAGAAGATTTGTTGATTTTTCATGCTGGAACTAAATTGGGCGATGATGGGACAGTATATACCAACGGTGGGCGGGTGCTTACTGCAGTAGGCACTGGTGAAAACATGGCTGAAGCTCGGAAGAAAGTTTATCGCAACTTAGCTAATATTTATTTTGAGGGCTGTCATTATCGCAAAGATATTGCTCTCAGGGAGATAATTTAAATGGCAAAAGTAGGCATCATCATGGGCAGCAAAACGGATAGGGACATAGTCAAGCCAGCAATAGACATGCTAGAGCAGCTAGGCATTGATTATGAGGTTTCCATCATCTCAAGCCATAGAAACCCAGAGAAACTAAGGGAATACGGTCTGAAGGCGGAGGAGCGAGGTTTTGAGGTTATCATTGCTGCCGCTGGCGGGGCTGCTCACCTCCCTGGCATTCTAGCTAGCTGGACAACGCTGCCCATAATCGGTGTTCCCTTACCTACTACTGAACTGAGGGGAGTAGATGCTTTGCTCTCTATAGCTCAGATGCCTGCTGGAGTGCCGGTAGCCTGTGTTGGCATTGGCGCAAGCGGAGCAAAAAACGCTGCTTTACTTGCCGCTCAGATTTTAGGTATAAAGCACGAAGAGGTAAAGAAGGCCTATCGGAAGTATAAAGTGGAGCTAGCGGAGAAATAGTATGATTGAGCGTTATTCCAGACCACAAATGAAGAAAATATGGTCAGAGGAAAGTAAATTTGACCAATGGCTTAAAGTGGAGATTGCTGTTTGTGAGGCTTGGGCGGAGCTGGGCAAGATCCCCAAAGAAGCCATACCTAAGATAAAGAAAGCTAACTATAACCTAGATCGTATCGCTGAATCACTCAAAGTGACTCATCATGATATGACCGCCTTTCTTAATTCAGTGGCTGAAAGCCTTGGTGAAGAGTCGCGCTTCATCCATCTTGGGCTTACCTCCTCAGACATCATGGATACTGCTCTAAGTCTCCAGTTAAAAGAAGCAACTGATATCCTGGGACAAGACATCACCGAGCTTATCGCTGTATTAGAAAACAAAGCTATAGAGCACAAATATACCATTATGATGGGGCGAACCCATGGCGTTCATGCTGAGCCGATTACCTTTGGCTTAAAGTTAGCCTTATGGACTGAAGAGATGAAGCGTAGCTACTCAAGGCTAGCTGAAGCTAAGAAAGCTATCTCTGTAGGAAAGATATCCGGAGCAGTAGGCACCTACGCCACTGTACCTCCCCAAGTCGAAGAAAGAGCTTGTGCCAAATTAGGTCTTGCTCCAGCCCCCATATCAAGCCAGATAATCCAACGTGACCGCCATGCCCAATTTATAACTACTCTAGCCATAATTGCTAGCTCCCTGGAAAAATTTGCCACCGAGGTCAGGAGTCTTCAGAGAACTGAAATTCTCGAGGTTGAGGAACCCTTCCAAGCCGGACAGACAGGTTCCTCGGCGATGCCTCATAAAAGAAATCCCGAGCTTTGCGAGCGCATCTGCGGACTTGCTAGATTGATAAGGGGGCATGCTTTGACTTCTCTGGAAAACATTGCCTTATGGCATGAGCGAGATATCAGCCACTCCTCCACAGAACGTATTATCATGCCTGACTCTTGCGTAGTAATGGACTATATATTGTCTCTGTTTACCTCGATAATGAAAGGGCTTGAGGTTTATCCCAAGAACATGCGGCGTAACCTTGAGCTTACTCAAGGTTTAATCTTCTCTCAAAGAGTGCTTTTGGCATTAATAGATAAAGGGGTAAGTCGAGAAAAGGCCTATAAACTAGTGCAAGGCAATGCTATGAAAGCCTGGCAAGAAAAGAGGAGCTTCTTATCCTTGCTTGAAGTAGATACAGCGATAACAGCTTACTTATCTAAATCTGAGCTAAAATCCTTGTTCGACTATAATTATTACCTGAGGTATGTAGATAACGTCTTTGAACGATTGGGGCTAACCGAGCTAAAAGAGGTCAGACAAACCGAAGTGGAAAGGTTAGTCCCAGAGGCGCTTTAGCACAGTTGGAAATGTCTGTTTTATTACAAACTGATTTACCTCTTCCCATATTCCGCCGCGGCAAGGTAAGAGATGTTTATGACTTAGATGATAAACTTCTCATAGTAGCTACCGACCGCATCTCGGCTTTTGATTTTGTCCTGCCATGTGGTATCCCTGACAAGGGAAAGGTTCTTAATCAACTCTCTGCTTTCTGGTTTGAGAAAACAGCCCATATTGTGCCTAATCATCTCGTCAAGGTAATTGATAGTTTGAATGCGTTTCAGGATGTCATTGCGAGCACCCCTACTGTCATTGCGAGGACTGAAAGCCCGAAGCAATCTCAAAAGAAGAAAGATTCCTCGCTTACGCTCGGAACAAGCCTTATTGGGCGCTCCATGATTGTGGCTAAAGCTGAGCGTATTCCTGTAGAATGCGTTGTTCGAGGTTACCTAGCTGGCTCGGCTTGGGCAGAGTATACGAAAAGTGGCATTGCTGGCGATATTCGCTTACCAGCCGGGATGAAGGAAAGTCAGGAATTGTCTCAACCTATCTTTACTCCTACTACCAAAAGCGAGACTGCGCATGACCGCCCTTTAACTGATCAAGATATAAAGAACCTTGAAAAAATATTTGCTATGAGACTGGGGCGAAGCAATCTCAACTTGATTAAGGAACTGGAGGAGAAAAGCTTGCTTATTTACCGCTACGCACGAGATTATGCTAAAAACAAGGGCATCATAATTGCCGACAC
>JAGMBH010000001.1 GCA_023129815.1 Dehalococcoidia bacterium | reverse complement strand
CGCCATAGGGCGAAGGTTATAGGTACTCGTGGGAAAGCGTTAATGGTTATAGCTACATCACCATAATTTGCCTTATAGCCTCCTAGCTTTGCCGCGGCATCTGTTAGCAGTTCAGGCTCTTTGCCAAAGTGGTTTAAAAGGGGTTTTATTGCCCTTTGGGAAAACGCTGGAAAGTAGCTAGCACCTCCTGGCAGTTGCTTGAAGGTGATCAATCTATTAGTGGCAGGGGTGCCTTTGGCCAAAGTTAAATAATGAAGTATTAGGATTCTGTCTTTTAGCGGGACTTCTTCCTCGCTATCCCTCAGCGAAATCTCAACATCGGGGAGAGTGATTAGATATGGTTGGTTTAAATATTTAATGATTATTTTGTTGGAATCCATACGCTGTGCGCCAGTTTTGCCGCATATCTCTTCTATATCCATACTTACCAGTTGCTCAGAGGCAAGCTTATAAGCAAGCTCATAAGCTTGCTCTTGCATATTATGAAATGATGAATGGGATCCCATTTTTAAAGCCCTAAGCTGTTCGCTACTTCTTTCACCTTCGCTTGAAGAGGGGAATCTTGGGGCAGCTCTATAAGCGGTGTTCCCTTTATTTCCAGGTCGGCGATATAAGGGTCTTCGGGGATGGTGGCAATAAGCTGTAATCCAAAATCATCGATTGCCTTTTCGATCTCCTGGGGCAATCCATTTTTAACCCTATTAGCTACGAGGCAAATTTGGCCCACTTTTGTCCTTAATTCCCCGATAAGGTCTCTCATCCGAGCTGCCACTGTAATCCCTCTTATTGTTGGGTCTGATACAAGGAGCAAGACGTCCACATCCCTAGTTGTTTGGCGGCTGATGTGCTCCATACCCGCCTCACAGTCCATAACAATATAGTCATATTTATAATCTTTTACTAGACGGTCGAGAGATGCGCGTAGAAATTCATTTGGTGCGCAATAACAACCAGGACCCTCCGGGCGCCCCATAGCTAAAAGATCGAACCCTTTGGACTCGGCTAAAGATTCTATGATCTTACCATATAAATAATCCAGCTTAGGGATTGAAGGGCTAAGATGCCCCCGCGACACATCCTCGGTCATTTTTTCCCTTATTTTACCTAAAGTTCTATTTTCATCCAGGGGCAAGCCAAGGGCTTGGTTAAGATTGGTGCTTGGGTCGGCATCAACAGCCAAAACTACACCTTTTTGAGAAAGGAGCTTTATGAGCAAAGCGGCAATAATGGTTTTCCCGGTGCCACCCTTGCCAGCGATGGCTATCGTTTTAGTCATTTCACCTCGCCCTTTTCCTTAGAAGGAAGCAAACTAATTGGCGATAGCTTTACTACTGCATTATACTCAGGGGGGCAGACCTCTAGGCAAGTGCCACACTTGGAACATTTCTCTTGATCGATGACTTTTATCTCTCCCTTCTCACCTTTAATTGCTTCTGTTGGGCAAGTGAGCACACAATGCTCACAGCCTCTATCACACTTATCGGGGAGAATATAATAAGCGATAAGTTCAGAACAAACCAGAGCCGGGCAACGCTTCTCGAGGATATGGGCTTCATACTCATCCCGGAAGTAGCGCATAGTAGTAAGGACGGGGTTAGGTGCTGTTCTCCCCAAACCGCATAGTGAGCCAGCTTTGACATCTTCAGCTAGCTCGAGGAGAAGGTCAAGATCCTCGATTTTGCCATTGCCAGCTACAATATCCTCAAGGGTTTCGTGCATTTGCAAGGTTCCTAAGCGACCCATGGTGCACTTGCCACAGGATTCCCTTGTGGTGAAATCGAGGAAAAAACGTGCCGCATCAACAATACAGTTATCCTCATCCATGACAATCATGCCCCCTGAGCCCATCATCGAGCCAGCCTCGCGAAGGGAGTCATAATCAATGGGGGTATCAAGTAAGCTGGCGGGGAGACAACCTCCTGAGGGACCACCAATTTGTACCGCTTTAAATGCCTTATCATTAGGTATTCCGCCCCCGATGTCATAAATAAGCTCACGCAATGTTGTGCCCATAGGCACTTCAGCCAATCCAGCATTGTTAATCTTGCCGGCTAAGGTAAACACTGCTGTTCCTTTACTTCTCTCTGTGCCGATGGAGGAAAACCAATCTGCTCCTCGTTGAATTATCAAAGGGACATTAGCAAAGGTCTTGACATTATTCAGCAGGGTTGGCTTACCCCACAAACCAGCCTGAGCAGGATAAGGTGGCCTTGGCCTGGGTGTGCTCATCTTCCCCTCGACAGCGGCCATCAGTGCTGTCTCTTCACCAGAGACAAAAGCACCTGCTCCCTTTGCTATCTCGATATGAAAACTGAAGCCACTGCCTAGGATATTATCCCCTAAAAAACCCATTTCTTTGGCTTGATTTAAAGCAGTCTGCAGACACTCAATAGCTAAGGGGTATTCAGCACGAACATAGACATAGCCTTGCTTGGCTGACATAGCGTAACCAGCAATAATCATCCCCTCTATAACTTGCTGTGGGTCGCTCTCCAACACGACTCGATCCATAAATGCGCCTGGGTCTCCCTCATCGGCGTTACATACTACATACTTTGGCTCCCCTTTAGCATTGCGACATGACTCCCATTTCCGCCCGGTGGGAAATCCAGCACCACCTCGCCCTCGAAGCCCTGAGCCTTTTACCTCCTCTATTATCTCCTCAGGTTGGAGCTTTAATGCTTTCTCCAGGCCATTATAGCCACCATTAGCGATATAGTGATTTATATTTTTGGGGTCGATATAGCCGCAGCGGCGCAATACGAGGCGAAGTTCATGTTCAAATCTAAGGAGTTCTGGGATGTAAGGGGATTCTTCCTCACCTCCTTCGAGGATACCCAAGGCAAGCTCAAGACAAGGGTCATCGCTCATAATGTAGCCCTCTATGAGGCGGGGAACAAGCTCGGGGGTCACATTATGGTAGACGATACGCAGGGAATCAAGTTTGGATATAGTAACTAAAGGCTCGGCGTAACATAATCCCATACAGCCAACTTGGATGGTCTTAACCTCAATACTCCGCCGTGACAGTTCTTTTTCGAGAGCTTCAAGGGTAGCTAAAGCTCCGGCTGCTCTACCACAAGTGGCTGTGCCAATAAGGATATAGGTACTATTTCGCAGAGCTTCCCATTCAGATTTCGCCCTATTTTGCAGTTCTTGAAACGTCACTCACCAATGCCCTTAGAGTTCTCTTGTCAGGAAGCTTGCCCTTTGTTTGAGCCCTCTTGTTGGATTTCTTGCTTATAGGGTATTAAAGCCTCCTCCACTTTAAACGGT